>NZ_JARBCJ010000018.1:0-5823 GCF_028803055.1 Mumia sp. | reverse complement strand
GACCCGGCCGCTGCGAGCACGAGGCCGTCGAGCTCGGTGGCTCGGGCCTCGCGAAGGGCCGCGCGCAACCGGAGGTCCAGCACGCCGAGGAAGCTCTTGTGGATGCCGAGGACGTCGGTCGCGAGCACCCGGACGTGAGGATGGCGACGCCGCGCCGCCTCGACGACGGCGGGGACGTCGACGCTGGCGTGGTGGGCGTGGGTCAGGAGGAGCGGGACGACAACGACCTCGTCGTGCCCCTCGGCGACGAGCCGGTCGATCACCGTGAGGGGTGACGGCTCGGAGAGCTCGAGGTAGGACTCCTCCACGCGGAGGTCCGGACGCATGCACCGGACCAACTCCGTCAGTGATGCGATGGTTGCGGCCGAGCGGGGGTCACGGCTCCCGTGAGCGAGAGTGACGAGTGCAGGGGCGGTCATGGTGCATTCCTCCTTCCGAGAGGGTGTCGAAGAGTGGTGTGCGGCATCAGAGGTGGATGCCGCACTCGTTCTTGCCGGTGCCGGCCCAGCGTCCGCTACGGGCGTCGTCGCCCGGAGCGACACGCCGGGTGCAGGGCCAGCACCCGATCGAGGGATATCCGTCGTACTGCAGAGGGTTGACGAGGACGCCGTTCTCGGCGATGTAGCGGTCGACGTCGTCGGCCGTCCAGCGTGCGAGCGGAGAGACCTTGACCTTGCCCTTGCGGCCGTCCCACCCCACGACAGGGGCGATGACGCGGCTGTGCGTCTCGTCCCGGCGCAGTCCGGTGGCCCATGCGTCGTAGCCGGCCAAGGCCTCCTCGAGAGGCTTGACCTTGCGGAGCGCGCAGCACAGGTCGGGATCGGTACGGAACAGGTCCTTGCCGTGCGCGGCGTCCTGCTCCGCGACGCTCTGTACGGGCGTGACGGTGATCAGGTTGACCGGCACGGTGGCCTCGACGGCGTCGCGGGTCCCGATGGTCTCCGCGAAGTGGTAGCCGGTGTCGAGGAACACAAGGTCGAGCCCCGGAGCGACCTTGCTCGCGATGTCGGCGAGGACGGCGTCACCCATCGACGACGTGACGCAGAAGCGGTCGCCGAAGTGCTCGACCGCCCACTCCAGGATCAGCTCGGCCGGTGCGAGCTCGAGCTCCGGTCCGGCGATGCGGGCGAGCTCCTCGAGCTCTTCGGTGGACCGCGCAGGGACGTCGTGACGGATCGCGGTGGGCGTCATGCGACGTCACCCCCCGCGGGGATCAACCCGATGAACGAGAGCGAGAAGGCGCGGAGGCAGGCGCGGCACTCCCAGGCGCCGTGACGGGTCCCGTGAGGACGCAGGTCCTCGTCGCCGCAGTAGGGGCAGTGGAAGGGAGCCGCGCGCCCGCTCATCGCAGCTGCTCCTCGTCGGCTCGGGAGACCCACTCGGCGAACGACTCGTCGTCCCTGCGGTGGTCGAGGTATCCGCGGACGACCCGCTCCACGTAGTCGGGGAGCGCCTCCGCGGTGACCTTGTGCGCACGCAGCTTGCGCCCGAAGCCTGGTGTCAGGCCGAGGGCGCCGCCGAGGTGGACCTGGAAGCCTTCGACCTGTCGGCCGCCGTCCAGCACCAGCTGGCCCTTGAGACCGATGTCGGCGGTCTGGATCCGGGCGCAGGAGTTGGGGCACCCGTTGACGTTGACGGTGATCGGCTCGTCGAGCTCGGGGATCCTGCGCTGCATCTCGTCGATGAGGAGGTCCGCGCGGTTCTTGGTGTCGACGATCGCGAGCTTGCAGAACTCGATGCCCGTGCAGGCCATCGTGTTGCGGCGCCACGGCGACGGGTCCGCCTCCAGACCGATCGCGGCCAGCTCGGCGACCAACGAGTCGACCTTGTCGGGGGCGACGTCGAGGACGAGCAGCTTCTGCTGGGCCGTCGTACGGATCCGGTTGCTCCCGTGGGCCTCCACGACGTCGGCGAGCCGGGAGAGGATCGTGCCGGTCACGCGACCGACCTTCGGCGCGACGCCGACGTAGTAGCTGCCGTCGACCTGGCGGTGGACGCCGACGTGGTCCCCGGGCGTACGAGGTGCGGGCGCCTCGGGCCCGTCGACGAGCTTGCGCTTGAGGTACTCGTTCTCGAGCACGTCGCGGAACTTCTCCGGGCCCCAGTCGGCGATGAGGAACTTGATGCGTGCGCGGGTCCGGAGCCGCCGGTAGCCGTAGTCACGGAAGACCGACGCGATGCCGTGCCAGACCTCGGGGATCTCCTCGAGCGGGACCCACGCGCCGAGGCGCTGCGCGAGCATCGGGTTGGTCGACAGGCCGCCTCCGACGAGCAGGTCGAAGCCTGGGCCGTGATCGGGGTGCACGACACCCGTGAAGGCGACGTCGTTGATCTGCGGGACGACGTCGTGGCTCGGGTGCCCGCTGATCGCGGTCTTGAACTTGCGGGGCAGGTTGGAGAGCTCGGGGTCACCGATGTAGCGGCGCTCGATCTCCTCGACCGCCCAGGTGCCGTCGATGATCTCGTCGGAGGCGATGCCGGCGACGGGGGAGCCGAGGATGACCCGAGGGCAGTCGCCACAGGCCTCCTGGGTGCTGAGCCCGACCGACTCCAGCCGGTCCCAGATCTCGGGCATGTCCTCGACGCGGATCCAGTGGTACTGCACGTTCTGGCGGTCTGTCAGGTCGGCGGTGTCACGGCCGAACTCGGTCGAGATGCCGGCGATGGTCCGCAGCTGGCGCAGGTCGAGCTGGCCTCCGTCGATGCGGACGCGGAGCATGAAGAAGGAGTCCTCGAGCTCTTCGGGCTCGAGCGTGGCAGTCTTGCCGCCGTCGATGCCGGGCTTGCGCTGGGTGTAGAGGCCCCACCAGCGGAAGCGTCCCCGGAGGTCGGCCTTGTCGATCGAGTCGAACCCGCCGTGGGCGTAGATGTTCTCGATGCGAGCTCGCACGTTGTGCGGGTTGTCGTCCTTCTTGGACTGCTCGTTGGCGTTGAGCGGCTCGCGGTATCCCAGGGCCCACTGGCCGTCGCCCTTGGCGCGGCGGGGGCGGGCGACGCGCACGGGGGCGTCGGTGGTCGCGGTCATGTGGCGTCCTGTCGAAGAATGCTCGGGTGCGATGGTCAGTCGGCGCGTCAGAGGGCCGGGGCGGGGACGATCAACCGCAGCGACACATCATGCTGCGCATCCGACCGAAGTCCACGTGACGGCGTACCGCCAGGTGGGTCGTCTGCGCGGTGAGCATGGTCGTCAGTCTGCGCCGGGTACCCCGTCGAGAGCAACGCTTCATCTCACAAAATGAGATCCTCATCCATATGATGAGACTTTGCCGTCTCTCCTCCCGCCGTTGCAGGGATCGACAGGGGTCTTTGTGACCCGCACCACAGCGGCAACGGCTTAACCCAACGGCGTGACCGAAATGACGGGGCGGAGATCAGCCGAGGATGGGCGTGGCCCGCTCGGCGATGCGGGCCGCCTCCACCCCGCGGGGGAGCGTCCCGAAGGCGCCCGCCCAGTCGCCCCCGATCCGCGAGGCGACGAACGCGTCGGAGACCCCCGGATCGCTGTGGCGGATGAGGAGAGACGCCTGCAGCGCGACCGCCATCTGACCGGCGATGCGCCGGGCCCGGAACTCGGCGTCGTCGAGATCGGCGAGCTCGACCAGCACGTCGTCCACGATGCCGTCGACGCGCGGGTCGTAACCCCGTACGGCACCCATCTCGGTCAACCACGCCTCGAGCGCCTGGGGCTCACGCTGGAGGGCGCGGAGGACGTCGAGCGCGTTCACGTTGCCGCTGCCCTCCCAGATCGAGTTGAGCGGCGACTCTCGGAAGAGCAGCGGCATGCCGGACTCCTCGACGTAGCCGTTGCCGCCGAGGACCTCGAGCGCCTCCGCAACGTGGAAGGGCGTGCGCTTGCACACCCAGAACTTCGCGAGGGGCAGCGCGATCCGGCGCAGCGCCTTCTCGTGCTCGTCGTCGGACCTCTCCACGCTCGCGGCCAGCCGGAGCCCGAGCAGCGTCGCGGCCTCGGACTCGATCGCGAGGTCGGCGAGGACGTTCTGCATCGCCGGCTGCTGCGACAGCGGCGCGCCGAACGCGGACCGCTGCGCGGCGTGCCACGTGGCTTCCGCCACCGAGCGGCGCATCAGCGCCGACGAGCCCAGGACGCAGTCGAGGCGGGTCGAGGCCACCATCTCGATGATCGTCCGGACGCCGCGGCCCTCGTCGCCGAGCCGGACTCCCCAGGTGCCGGCGAACTCCAGCTCCGAGGACGCGTTGGACCGGTTGCCGAGCTTGTCCTTGAGGCGGACGACCTGGAGCGGGTTGCGCGTCCCGTCGGGGAGCACCCGCGGCACCACGAAACAGGTGAGTCCGCCCGGCGCCTGCGCAAGCACCAGAAAGAGGTCGTTCATCGGAGCACTCGTGAACCACTTGTGACCGTGCAGCACGTACTCACCGTCGACGGCCGTCGGCGTGGCCGTCGTGACGTTGGTCCGGACGTCGGAGCCGCCTTGCTTCTCCGTCATCCCCATCCCGGCGAGGATCCCCGTCTTCTCCGCGGGGTTGCGCAGCCCGAAGTCGTACGAGGTGGAGGCGAGCAGTGCCGTCCACTGCTTGGCCTGCGCGTCGTCGGCGCGGAGCGCGGGGACCGCGGCGTACGTCATGGTCAGCGGACAGCCGTGCCCCGGGTCGTTGTGGGTCCACGCGACGTACGCCGCAGCACGCCGCAGGTGCGGCTGGGGCTGGTCGCTCACCCACGGTGTCGCGTGCAGCCCGAACCCGATCCCCTGCCTCATCATCCAGTGCCAGGACGGGTGGAACGCGATCTCGTCCACCCGGTTGCCGTAGCGGTCGACCGGGTGGTGGACGGGCTCGTTCTGGTTGGCGAGCATCCCGTGCTCGCGGGCCTCCGCCGAGCCGGCGAGCCGTCCGACGGGCTCCAGCGACGAGAGGACTGCCGGGGCGTCGTCACCGGCGAACGCGCGCACCGCGGCGACGAGCGCGGCGTCGGAGCTCACCGCGTCGTAGCCGACGAGAGGGGCGGCCTGGTTGGTGGAGGCACGCTGCAACGGGTCCATGGCGACACCTTAAATCGTTCGCGCGCGCTGCAGGCCGTTCGTACGGTCAGGCTCATGGAGACGCAGAACGGCGGCGCGACGGCCTGGAGCGGCCGGGTGGTCCGCGTCGACCGCGGACAGGTCCGGGTTCTTGAGCCTCACGGTGACGCGGTGACCGCGCGGGTGGCCGTCCCCGTCTCCGAGCCGGTGGACGCTCCGTGCGTCGGCGACTGGGTCACGGTCGCCGTGGACGGCGACGACCGTGCCGTGGTCGAGGTCCAGCCCCGACGGACGCTGCTGGAGCGGGCGGAGCCGGGAGGGTCTTCGCGGCGCCAGGCGCTCGCCGCCAACGTCGACACCGTCGGGGTCGTCGTCGCGCTCGACCAGATGCCGTCCTTGGAGAAGGTCGAGCGGTTGCTGGTGGTCGCCTGGTCGAGCGGAGCGTCCGTGCGTGTCGTGCTCACCAAAGCCGACCTCGCGCCGGATGCCGGCGACGTCGCCGAGGACGTCGCGACGCAGCTCGGCGCCGACGTCATGGTCTGCAGCATCAGGACCGGGGAGGGGGTCGCCGAGGTCGCGGCGCTCGTTCCGGTCGGTGCCACGCTCGCCCTCGTGGGCTCGTCCGGCGCGGGGAAGTCGTCGCTGGTGAACGCGCTGGCCGGAGAGGAGCTGATCGAGACGGCGTCGATCCGAGCGGACGGCCGGGGCCGGCACACCACAGTCTGGCGCGAGCTGGTCGCGGTCCCCGGTGGCGGCTGGGTCGTGGACACACCCGGTCTGCGTGGCGTCGGAGTCACCGATCCAGATGGGCTGGCAGGTGCGTTCG
>NZ_JARBCJ010000189.1:0-5896 GCF_028803055.1 Mumia sp. | reverse complement strand
AGGAAGAGCAACGCCGCTCGCTCGATGTCAACCAGCAGTGAGGCAGGGAGGCGCCCGATGCGCTCGCTGACGTTGGTGCGCCGTACGGTCGTGATCTTGTCGACCATCGCGAAGCTCGGTCGTTCGATCCCTGTCGTTCGTGTCGACGGAACGGGGATCCGGATCAACGGCGCATCCACGACCGTCGTGGTCAGCGGAACAACGGTGACCGACTCCGTGGCGTCGAAAAGATCCTCTTGAAGGATCAGGGCGGGCCGAGGCTTCGACGCGTAGGTGCCGCCGGCGACTGCCCACAGCTCGCCGCGGTTCACTCGTCCCAGCTGTCGGAGACGGCGTCGACGAAGTCCTGGTCGTCGTCTCGACGGTCGGCGCGTGCGGCGGCGGCGGCCTGGCGGTGTGCCTCATCGCGGAACTGCTCGGTCCGCACGTCGGGAACCCACACCTGGATCGGCCGGTATCCGCGCTCGCGCATGCGCCGGCGGTGCTCGGCGACGCGGTCACGGACAGTCATGTCACCGACGTTACATGTAACACGGGTACCGGCTCAAGGTCTCGCAACGGACGTCCTCAGAGTCCGAGCGCGCCCGCCAGGCCGTTGAGCTGAAGCCTGATCCCGCCTCGGACGTGGGGAAGGTCGTGGGTGCCGTCACCGGTCGGCGTCACGAAGGCGACCTGCTCGGTCCAGCGCAGGCGCGTGCCATCGTCGGTCGGGTCGAGCGCGACGGTGACCAGGGCGGTCCAGCGCAGCACGTCGTTCACGTGCGTCTCGTAGGTGAGGACGATCCGCTGCGCGGGCACGAGGTCGACGAACCGGGAGTCGTATGCGAGGCGCTCAGCCGTGCCGTCGACGGCACGGAACGTGCTCCGCGCGGACTCGCCGCCGCCGACGCGGAAGTCGTGCTCGTACGTGGCGTCGCGACCCGGAAGTCGGAACCAGCGGCGTCGTACAGCGGGGTCGGCGAAGGCCTCGTACACGCGGGTCGGCGCGGCGGCGAGGTCGAGCGTCACGGTGAAGGTGTCGTGCTGGACCTCGGCGGGCGCGGGCGTCGTCATGACGGGGCACAACCACGACGGCGGACGAGCTAGTCCCGGATTGTTAGGTCGCCTCTGCCGGCGCGCCACCGATCCCGATCTCGTTGCCGTCGGGGTCGCGGTAGGTGTGCTTGCGGACCCCGTTCTCGTATGTCTCGCGAGTGGCCGGCTCGATGCCGCGTGCGCTCACCCCGGCGACGAACGCGTCGAAGTCGTCGAAGAACAGCGTCTGCATGGCGTGCCCGGCGTGCTCGGGCTTGAGCTCGACGTAGAGGAAGCGGTGCTCGCCGAGCTCCCAGACGACCTCGGTGTCGTTGGGTCGGAACACCTCGTCCGTGCCGAGCAGACGGGCGTACCAGTCCTTCGCGGCGTCGAGGTCGCTGACGCAGATCCCGGCGAAGAGGTCGATCTCGCTCATCCGGTCAGGCTAGATCGCGTGGAGCTCGCCGAGGCGTTCTCAGCCGGGCGATCTCGCGCCGCGAGTGCGCGACGGCGCGACTCTCGCCACCGCTGGAGGACGCGAGGTCGTGCGCGAGGTCGAGGGTCGCGTTCATGACGTGCTTCTCCCGCCGCCGGCTCACACCCTTCGGCCGTGACCGGAGTGCGGCGCGTCGAGCGCGGCGGCGCTGCCTGCGACTGCCCGCCACCGCATCGAGCTCAGCCTCGGTGATCGTGCCGTCGGCGACCTCGGGCTGGAGGATCGCCCGGAGGTATCCGCGCTCGCGTGTCCCACCGAGGTGGATCGCGACCGCCAGCGCGACCAGGGCGGCGACGGTCAGGCCGAGCATCATCGCGCCGGCCGCGGCAGCTCCGAACGGGCCCACGAGCGCTGCCATCGAGTCCCAGAGGCCGTGCAGCAGCATCGCGGTCGCGATGAGGGCCAACCCGCGCCCCACGCGCCGCGGCTGGGCGACCGTGCCGATGACGTAGATCAGCCCGGCACTGAAGAGCGCGGTGTAGAGGGCGTGCGACGGGATGCCGGTGATCGCGCGGGCCACGAACGTCTCCAGCACGGTCGACGTCTGATCCGTGCCGAAGTGCGACATCGCCGCGTTCTGGCCGTACAGCACGTCTTCCAGGATCTGGAAGCCGAGACCGATGTACGCGCCGACCATCAACCCGTCGTACACCGTGCGGATCACCACCGGCGCGAGCCCAAGGAGCAGCACGAAGAAGACCGCCTTGGACGTCTCCTCGACGAAGGGGGCCGTCAGACCTGCCTGCCAGTCCTCGGCGAAGGTCTGGCCGAAGAGCTTGCCGTACAGGTCCATGAGGGCTGCGTTGCCGGGCAGCGCGAACGCCCAGGGCGCGGCGAAGCCGCCCGCGACGAACGCCGTGAGGGCCAGCCGGCCGGGCGTCTTCTCGTACCGGTCGAACGAGTGCAGGAACAGCAGGAAGACGATGGCGAACAGGCCGGAGCTGACGATCGCGACGGTGTTGGCGTCGGCGAAGATCTCGGCCGTCGGCAGGGACAGGGTCACGAACTTCCAGAGCCCGAGGCCGACGAGGAGGAGATAGACCCAGAAGCAGGCGTTGTGCGGCTGGACGAACCGGTACGGCGCGCCCCAGCCGGACACCATGATCGCGTCGCGGCGGCGGGCGAGCACCTCGTCCCCGTCGGGCGCGGGGACGGGCATCGCGGTCGCGGTCACGATTCGTCCCGCCGGGTGTCGGTGAAGCTCCGGAGCATGTCTTCGATGTCGGAGCTCCTCTGCTTCATCGCCTCAGGGGCGCCGACGACCTGGACCTCGATCCCGGTGTCGTCGACGACGAAGGCGGCACTGACCCCGACGTTGCGCTGGGACTCGAAGCCCTCGACGAGGCCGCGCAGCCCCGAGTCGGTCGTGAGCGGTCGAGGGCTGCCGGTGACCGAGAACCCGGCGGGGTCGCCGGTCGTGGTGCTGATCCGGTCGATCTGCCGCAGCAGTCTGCGGGTCGAGCCCTTGAACGGACCCTGCGTCACCTCGAAGGAGATGCCGTCCTTGGTGAGGATGGTCTGGTCCATCGCCACCGTGCCGTCGCGCGGCTTGTCGCTCGTGCGGAGACCGCTGACGAGGCCCCAACCCGGTGACGGGGTCATGGTGACGCGGTCGGTGACCTGGAGGACGTCACCGGCACGGATCGGGTCGTCCGACGGGACCTGGTTGTCGATCCACGGGACGAGCCACGCCCAGAGCAGATAGACGACGAGCGCCGGGACGGCGTACACGAAGGTCCTCCGGTCGAGCCCGAGGAGCCGGTGCTCGGCCGGGACCCGGTGGCGCGAGAAGCCGGCGCGCGAGATCGCCATGATCCCCCCGTCGCGGGACCAGCGGCCCGCGGTGCGGTCGTGCTGGTGGGTTGCAGACTACGTCGCGGGGAGCGATCGCGCGTATGAGACGCCGCGCGTCACCCACTCCGCCAGCGCGGCGTCGTCGCGGACGGCGTCGCTGCTGACGTGGAGCCACCCGCGCAGCTCGCGTCCCCGCATCATCATCGGCTCGACGCCGTCGGCAGCCTGCAGCGCGCCGACGTCCTCGGGGTCGACCCGCACCATCAGACCGCCGCGCCCGCTCGCCGCGACCGCCATCTTGCCGGCGACGAGGAACGCCAGCCCACCGAACATCCGCTGCTCGCGGAGTAAGTCCTCGCCCGAGGCGATCGCCAGCGACACGTCGCGGATGCGCTCGGCCAGCTCGTCGTCGTACGACATGAGGCCAGTGTGCGCCGACGTCCGGACAGAAAGCGAGGGTTAAGACTGTGCCTCGACGTCCTCCAGCCCAGCGAGCATCGCGCGGAGCACCCGCAGCGTGGTGTCGACGTCGGTGTCGGTGAGGTCGCCGGGGACGCGGCCCATGAGCTCGTGCTCGCGGGCGACGACGGCGGCGATCGCGCGTTCGCCGTCGGGAGTGATCCGGATGAGCGAGGAGCGCCGGTGGGCCGGGTTGTCGACGGCCTCGACCCATCCGAGCGTGGAGGCGTCGTTGACCATGCGCTGCACGAACTGGCGGCTGAGGTCCTGCGTGCGCGCCATCTGCGGCACGGTGCGGGCGCCCTCTCGGTGGAGCTGGTCGAGGACGGCGCGGACTCCGACGGACATGCCCATCACGGGCTGGCTCTGCTCGACGATCCGGAGGACCTTGCGAGAGAGGGGGCCGACGACGAGGTAGACCTCCGCGAGCCGGGCTGCGAGACGGTCGGGGTCCAACGGGGTGGCGGTCACGTTCCCCATGATGACACCTGGGTTGTCAATGCTGCAGGCGTATGACACCTTGGTTGTCATGCTGGCTCGTACGGAAGACCTTCAGCACCTCACCCTCGTCGACCAGCACGTCGCGTTCGTCGACCGGGACCCTCGTACGGGCGCCACGCCGCTCGTCTTCCTGCACGGAGGGGCGGTCGACCACCGGATGTGGGGACCACAGCTCGACGCGTTCCCCGAGCGGCGCGTCCTCGCGCCCGACGCCCGCGGTCACGGCTGGTCCTCGAACGCGACCGAGGCGAGGCTCTGCGACGACGTGGTCGCGCTCCTCGATGCGCTCGGGATCGAGCGTGCTGTCCTGGCCGGGATCTCGATGGGGGGTGCGACCGCCGTCGACACCGCACTCGAGCACCCCGACCGCGTCGCCGGTGTCGTCGCCGGCGGCGTCGGGACGAGCGAGCCGGTGTTCGAGGACGCCTGGGCGCTCGACCTCTTCGCGCAGTGGGAGCGTGCCGCTGCCGCCGGTGACGCGGAGACCTGGCTGGGGGCGTTCATGGCGTTCGTGGCCGGCCCGCGCCGTACCCGCGCGGACGTCGACCCCGCGGTGTGGGACGCGGTCGAGGAGATGGCGAGCCACACCCTCGCCGAGCAGGTCGTCGTCGACGAACACGGCGTCGCGGTCCCGCCCGCGAGGCCGATCGGCGTGACCGACACGTGGTCACGGCTGTCGGGCATCTCCGTACCGGTGCTCGCGATCGCCGGCGCCGAGGACGCTGACGATCACCGACGGATGGCCGAGCGCCTCGTCGCGTCGGTGCCGCACGGGGAGCTGGTGATGATCGAGGACGCGGCGCACTACCCCAACCTCGAGCGGCCGGAGCGCTTCAACCGCGTCCTCGATGACTTCCTCGCGGCGGGCGGGCTCTGACGGCACCTCCGGACGCCGCCCGCGGCCACCGATGAGTTCCGGGTGGCCGTCCAGGTCTGCCCACCATGACCGACACCAGAAGCCTGACCACACCCGCTGCCACGCTCGCCTACGACGTACTCGGGCCCCTTCCGCCCACCGATCGGCCGGCGCTGATGCTCGTCGCCGCCCCGATGACCGCCGAGGGGTTCACGTCGCTCGCGACCGGCTTCGGCGATCGCACCGTCATCACGTACGACCCTCGTGGCCTCGGCCGCAGCACCCGGCACGACCACTCGACCGCGCACACGCCGGAGCAGAACGCCGAGGACATGCACCGGATCATCGCCGAGCTCGGCATCGCCCCGGTCGACGTCTTCGCGAGCAGCGGCGGCGCCGTGAGCGCCCTGGCGCTCGTGGCCGCCTACCCCGACGACGTCGCGACCCTGGTGGCGCACGAGCCGCCGATGCTGGCCCTGCTCCCCGACGCCGACCGTGCCTTCGCCGCCGAGAAGGCGACGCACGCGATCTATCACGAGAAGGGATGGGGGCACGGCATGGCGTCGTTCATCGCCCTCTCCTCGTGGAAGGGGGAGCTCACCGACGAGTTCGCCGCTGCCCCGCCGCCCGACCCAGCGGCCTTCGGCCTGCCGTCGGAGGACGACGGGTCGCGCGACGATCCGCTGCTGTCCGGCGTCTCGGACGCGATCACCGCGTACGAGCCCGACGTCGACGCCGTCCTCGCGGCGCCGACCCGCATCGTGCTGGCGGTCGGC
>NZ_JARBCJ010000188.1:0-5940 GCF_028803055.1 Mumia sp. | reverse complement strand
AGCTCAACCTGATCGACGAGGTGGGCAATCCCGCGCTGCGCAACGAGGACGTCCTCGCGGCGATCGCCGACGAGGACTTCCAGACCGAGCTCGGCCAGTTCAACATCGAGATCAACATCGACCCCCGGCCCCTCGACGGCTACGGGTTGAGCCACTACGAGAAGACGATCCGCGAGGACCTCAACCACGCCGAGAAGCGCGCGAGGTCGGTCGACGCACATCTGCTGATGATCGGCATCATGCCGACCCTCAAGGCGGGCCACATGACCCCGTCGACGATCTCTGCCAGCCCTCGCTACTCCCTTCTCTCGGAGCAGGTCCTCGCCGCTCGCGGGGAGGACATCGCGATCTCGATCTCGGGGGAGGAGCGCCTGACCACGACCTCCGAGTCGATCATGCCCGAGGCCGCCTGCACCAGCGTGCAGCTCCACCTCCAGGTGGGACCGGCCGAGTTCGCGTCGTACTGGAACGCCTCCCAGGCCATCGCGTCCACCCAGCTCTCGCTCGGCGCGAACTCGCCCTTCCTGCTCGGCAAGCAGCTGTGGCACGAGACCCGGATCCCGCTCTTCGAGCAGGCGACCGACACCCGCTCGGAGGAGCTCAAGGCCCAGGGGGTCCGCCCGCGCGTGTGGTTCGGAGAGCGGTGGATCACGTCGATCTTCGACCTCTTCGAGGAGAACGTCCGCTACTTCCCGGCCCTGCTGCCGGTCCTCGACGACGAGGACCCGGAGGCGGTCCTCGCCGCCGGCGACCCGCCGACACTGGCGGAGCTGCGTCTGCACAACGGCACGATCTATCGGTGGAACCGACCGATCTACGACGTGATCGGCGACCGCCCCCACCTGCGCGTCGAGAACCGCGTGCTTCCCGCCGGGCCCACGGTGGTCGACACGGTGGCCAACGCGGCCTACTACTTCGGGCTGGTCCGGGCCATGGCCGATGCCGACCGTCCGCTCTGGACGCAGATGTCGTTCAGCGCGGCCGAGGAAAACTTCACGAGTGCGGCGAGGGGCGGGATCGGCGCGAGCATCTATTGGCCCGGCATCGGCACCGTCGGTGTGACCGAGCTGGTGCTCCGTCGTCTCCTCCCGATGGCGGCCGACGGGCTGGACGCCATGGGGGTGGACCCCTCCGACCGTGACAAGTACCTCGGCATCATCGAGCAGCGGTGCCTGACGGGTCGCAACGGTGCGACCTGGCAGAGCGAACGCTTCCGGACGTTGTACGAACGCGCCGGCACCGACCGCACGGAGGCGCTGCGCGAGATGACGATGCACTATCGCGAGCGGATGCACACCAACGAGCCCGTGCACACCTGGGACTGACCGCGCTCGTCCCGCTGCGGGGTGTCGACGGTTCACCGTGCCGTCCGACGCGAGCGGCGCGGCCCGACGGTGGCGTCAGGCACGCTGACCCAGCCCGCCCGCGTGACGACGAGGAACACCGCACCGTCACCGTGCGCGCAGGTCCGCCACGCCGCGTACCAGGCGAGGTCGGCGCCGCGTACCTCCGGCCGACCCGCGCGCTCCCAGACGAGCACGCGGTCGCGCGGTCCTGTGCCTGCGGCGACCGGAGCCACGAGCCGATCGACGACGTCGGCACGCATCCACGCGTCAAGTCGCTGGACGACGCGCGGCGACGACGACCAGCGCCCGACGAGGGACGCGTGCCCTGCGTCGTACGACCAGAGCGACAGTCTCGGCTCGCCGTCCGGCGGGGTCGCCCGCCGCACCCACCGCTCGACGAGCGCGTCGAGGAGCCGCGAGGCAGCCGCAGGAGGGATGCCGACCGACGGGCCGGAGGGAAGCGAGGGCATGGACCCAGGGTGGGTCCTCCTCGTCTCGCCGGAGCTCGGATGTCCACACGTCGGGGTGACGCGGCGCCGAGGGCGGTGGAAGGCTGTCGAGCGACATGGATCACGATACTGTCGGAGCACCGTCGAGCTATGGAGGTCGAGGATGGGCACGATCGTCGTGGGATACGTCCCTAAGGCAGAGGGACGTGCGGCTCTCGCGCGGGCCGTGGAGGAGGCAAAGCTCCGGGGGTCGAGCCTCGTGGTGGTCAACTCTCACCGCGGCGGGCGAGACTTCGACGACGATGACGCAGTCCGGACCGAGGCCCAGCTCAAGGACGTCCGCGAGCAGCTCGCCGACTCGGGCGTCGACTCCGAGGTTCGCCAGCTGGTCCGCGGCATGGATCCCGCCGACGACCTGATCAAGGTCGCCGAGGAGACCGGGGCGGAGTTCATCGTCATCGGCCTGCGTCGCCGGTCGCCGGTCGGCAAGTTGATCCTCGGGAGCAACGCGCAGCGCGTGCTGCTCGACGCCACCTGCCCGGTGCTCGCCGTCAAGGCCTGACCGGCGACTGGCGGGTCGACGACGCGGCCGTCCTTGGTCGAAAAGGTCGCGTTTCGGTCACGGTACGAGATCGTGGGCCAGGCGGTTCGTGGTTCGCCCCCAGCGCGTGGCAGACTGGACGAGCCGCGGTTGACGGGAGGCCGGTTGATCGCGCCCTCAAGACTGCAGCGACCTTCTGGTCCGAGCACCCCTAGGGAGTCATCTCGTGGTTTCAGCGCCCGATAGCCGAGCACGCAAGACGGTCGTGGCGGAGGCGGGATCCGCCCGCACCACGGTGAAGGCTTCGGCCTCGCAGGGCGCGACCAAGAAGGCCGCGCCTGCCAAGAAGGCTCCGGCGGCCAAGAAGGCACCGGCCAAGAGCGCGGCCGCCAAGAAGACGGCGGCCAAGAAGGCGCCGGCGAAGAAGACCGCGGCCAAGGGCGCCGCCGAGGTCGACATCACCGCCGGCGCGATCATCGTCGACGAGAACGGCAAGAAGGTTCTGCCGGACATCCCCGACGAGGTCTTCGTGAAGGACCTCAAGACCGACCCCACCCTCAAGGAGGACGAGGCGTCGGGCTTCACGATCTCCGCGGCTGACGACACCGACGAGCCGGAGCAGAAGGTCACCGTCGCCGGCGCCACCGCCGACCCGGTCAAGGACTACCTCAAGCAGATCGGCAAGGTCTCGCTGCTCAACGCCGGCCAGGAGGTCGAGCTGGCCAAGCGGATCGAGGCCGGCCTGTTCTCCGAGGAAAAGCTCGCCTCGGGCGGCAAGCTGTCGGAGCCGGTGCGCGAGGAGCTCGAGTGGATCGTCGAGGACGGTCGCCGCGCCAAGAACCACCTGCTCGAGGCCAACCTGCGACTGGTCGTCTCGCTGGCCAAGCGCTACACCGGCCGCGGCATGCTGTTCCTGGACCTGATCCAGGAGGGCAACCTCGGTCTGATCCGTGCGGTGGAGAAGTTCGACTACACCAAGGGCTTCAAGTTCTCGACCTACGCGACGTGGTGGATCCGCCAGGCGATCACCCGTGCGATGGCCGACCAGGCGCGCACCATCCGCATCCCGGTCCACATGGTCGAGGTCATCAACAAGCTCGCCCGTGTCCAGCGTCAGATGCTGCAGGACCTGGGTCGCGAGCCTACGCCGGAGGAGCTCGCCAAGGAGCTCGACATGACTCCGGAGAAGGTCGTCGAGGTCCAGAAGTACGGCCGCGAGCCGATCAGCCTCCACACGCCTCTCGGCGAGGACGGCGACTCGGAGTTCGGTGACCTCATCGAGGACTCCGAGGCGATCGTCCCCGCCGACGCCGTCTCGTTCACGCTGCTCCAGGAGCAGCTGCACGCGGTGCTCGACACGCTGTCCGAGCGTGAGGCCGGTGTGGTGTCGATGCGCTTCGGCCTGACCGACGGCCAGCCCAAGACGCTCGACGAGATCGGCAAGGTCTATGGCGTGACGCGCGAGCGGATCCGTCAGATCGAGTCCAAGACGATGAGCAAGCTGCGTCACCCGTCGCGTTCGCAGGTCCTGCGCGACTACCTCGACTGAGCGATATCTCAGCAGTCACAATCAGCGTTCACGAGCGCCGCGTACGGGTCCCGTACGCGGCGCTCGTGCGTGAGCTGCCTTGTCGTACGCCGATACGCTGAGGGCATGTCCACGACGCGTACACCGGGCCGTCGGTCGTTCCTCGGCCCCGCGATCCCGGTGCTCGTCCTCCTCGGCGCCATGTGGTTGCTGGAGCTGTTCGACGCGCTTCCGGGCGTCTTCCTCGACCAGCACGGCATCCGCCCGCGGGACACCGACGGCCTGTACGGCATCGCGGCCGCTCCGTTCCTGCACGGTGGCTTCGACCACCTGATCGCCAACTCGACGGCGTTCGTCGTGCTCGGGATCCTCCTCGCGTACACGGCGCGGTCCCGATTCTGGCCGGCCACCTTCGGGATCGTGCTCCTCGGAGGCCTTGGCACGTGGCTGATCGGTGCCCCGTACACGGTGCACATCGGAGCGAGCGGGCTGATCTACGGCTACGCGGCGTTCCTCGTGGTGTGGGGGATCGTGACACGCCGTCTGCTGTCGGTGCTCGTCGCGGTGGTGGTCGCCGTGATGTACGGCGGCATCGTCGGTGGGATCCTTCCCGGTCAGGCCGGCATCTCCTGGGAGGGACACCTCATGGGCGCCGTCGCGGGCGTCGTCATGGCGTGGTGGCTCGGCCGGCGGGACAACCACGAGCGTCGACAGCCCCAGCGGTCGAGGTTTTCCTGAGTCCAGCCGTCGCGGCTCCTGGGTGCGGCTACTCTCACCGCCGGTCTGGTCGATGGACGCTGACGAGATCGCGCAGGTGGGTCTCGAGCGGGCTCAGCTCGCCGCGCCCTCGCCCGGCCCGGTGTGGCCATGGCTGGTCGACCCGGTGGCGACGCCGGGCGGCGTAGTGGTGGCCGGTCGGCGTGGTCCACGTGACCGTGTCAGGGATGGGAGTGCGGTCGCCTGTCGCCGCGGACCCCGTGGAGGCGTGCACTCTCCAGCCGGGCACCTCTTTGACGAGGTTGTCGTGACGACAGAGTGCCTGCGCGTTGTCGACGGTCGTCAGCCCTCCAGCACCGTGCGGGTCGACGTGGTCGATGTCGGTGGCGTCGCAGTCGCAGAACGGGCGGAGACAGTGCCCGTCGATCGTCCGGATCAGCCGCGCGATCCGTGCTGGGAAGCGGCGCCGTCTCTCGTCGGCGTCGCGCGGGTCGCCGCGGTCGTCGGTGAAGACCCTGCGGAGCCAGCTCGCCTCTCGTCCGGCCAACCGCCGGCAGAGGGCCGCCGGCACGGGTCCGTAGCCGTCGAGGACGCCAGGAGCGTCGTCGACGCCGAACAAGGTCTCCGGCCTCATCAACAGACCGATCTCCGCCGGTGCGTGCGTCGATGAGCCGTCCGGTGTGTCGACGTCAACACCGGTGAGCGCCTCGATCGCGTGGTCGGCGGCGATCTGGCGAGTCGTCCGCGGATCGGTCGAGGCCTTCTGCCGGAAGGCGTCGGAGTGGAGACGTCGCCATGCGGCGATCACCTGCTCGGCGGGAGCGCGGACCGTCAGCTCGGCCATCGCGTCCGAGAGTCGGCGCAGCCGGATGTGCCGTGTTGCTCGTGCCGCGTCGGCCCGGTCCGCGCAGCCCGCCGCGTCGAGTGCGAGGACGTGGCGCCGCGCCGCCGCGGAGGCCTCGCGGACGGACATGCCGGGAAGAACGCTGACGACTCGCTCGTCGATGCGCCGACGCCGTCGTCGGTCGAGTGGCGCAGTCTCGGCGCAGACCGCTGCGGCGACGGAGGCACTGATGGCTCCGTCGCGGAGGAGCGCGTGGGTCATCGGGTGGTCACGGAGCGCGATCGCCACGTCGAGACTGTGCTGACCGGCGCCGTTGCCCACACCGCGAGCCATCCCGACCTCGGCCCGAAGCGAACGCGTCCGCGGCTGCGCAGCGCTCGGGTCCTGGCTCGGCTCGGCACCCGAACGGCGGGCTTCGAGGGCCGAGACCGCGTCGTGCTGGACGCCCTGGGCGATCCGCACCACCGCCTCGCACGCACGGATGACGTCGATCTCCGTGGCGCCGGCGGCCCGGT
>NZ_JARBCJ010000187.1:4025-6012 GCF_028803055.1 Mumia sp. | reverse complement strand
GCCAAGACGTACCGCGACCTCCAGGCCGTCGTCGCCGACCTCCCCGACGACCCGGCGACCAGAGCGCCGCTCGCCCCGCTCGCCCCCGTGGACCGCACCGAGACGCTCGAGCTGAGGGCAGGCATCAGCGACGTCCGGCGCAGCGGCACGTGGGCCGTCCCCGCACGCCTGCGCGTCTGGCCCTCCATGGGCAACGTGAAGCTCGACTTCCGTCGCGCCGACTGCCCCCACCGGCTCGTCGAGATCGACGTCAACGGCGGCGCCGGCAACCTCGTGCTGATCCTTCCCGAGGGATGGGCCGTCGACGTCGACGGCCTCCGTACGGGCTGGGGTGCGGTCAAGAACCGACGCAGCGGCACCCCGGGACCCGACGGCGTGCTCGTCCGCGTCACCGGCGGCATGGGGATGGGGTCGCTGGGCGCGCGCGATGCCTACTTCTACGAGAAGTGACCGCGCTCGCTCGATGGCCTAGAGGCTCTTGACGACCCTCAACCGCTGCAGGACGACATTGGTGTCGTCGTCGACGGTGAACGCCGGCGCACCCAGGAACGTCCGCATCTCGTCTCCCTCCCAGAACCGCGTGCGGTTCTCGCGCCACTGCGCCACGGTACGGTCACCCTCGCCCTCGTCGAGGACGTGCTGAAGGTCGACGTCGGCGACCCGGGACACCCGGACCTCCACCGTCTCCACGACGCAGACCTCTGACCCGGTGGAGTCCACGATCCGCCACCGCTCACCCACGGCCGGCATGCCCTCGTCGTCCTCCCCGCCGGTGACCAGGAGCTCCCGCACCAGCGACGAGGTGGTCGTCTTCACACCGTCCAGCACGAGGCCCACGAGCCGGTCGCGCACCGGACCGGCGAACGCGAACTCGAGCGGCGGCAGCTCCTCGACGGCGAGGTCGGGCTCGACCGGTCTCCCGCAGACGACCGCGGTGCCGATCTCGGCGTCCCAGCTGGCCAGGCGGGCGCGAAGACCGCGCTGCGCGAGCGCCAACGCCGTCCACGGCACCTGCATACGGCTCGTCTCGATCAGGACCTGGCCGTGCGGAGCGAGCCAGGTGGCCACGTCCGCGGCCACACGGCGGTGCACGTCGACACCGTCGGGCCCGCCGTCGAGCGCGGCCCGCGGCTCGTGGTCCCGCGCCTCGGGCGGCATGAGGGCGATGGCGTCGGTCGGGACGTACGGCGCGTTGACAGCGACGACGTCCACCTCTCCCAGCAGCCCTTCGGGGAGTGCGTCGAAGAGGTCTCCCTCGTACACCGTCCCGTGGACGAGGTTCTGCGTCGCGCACCGGACCGCGAGCGGGTCGATGTCGGCGGCGATCACGTGGACGTCGGGGCGCTCGTCCTCCACGAAGGCACCCACGGCGCCCGAGCCGCAGCAGAGGTCGACCACCGTCCCGTCGTGGGGCGCAGCGTCGACCGCCGCCCGGGCGAGCAGCTCCGTCCTCCGGCGCGGGACGAAGACGCCCGGCGCGACGTGCACCCGGAGGTGACCGAAGTCGGCCCACCCGACCACGTGCTCCAACGGCTCGCCGGCGAGACGGCGTGCCGTCATCGCCTCGAGCTCGTCGGAGGAGGTCGCCGACTCGCGGAGAACCCGCGCCTCGTCCTCGGCGAAGACGGACCCGGACGCGCGCAGACGCGCGACGAGTCCGTCCTCGGAAGTGTTCACAGGTGAATCCTTGCAGTCGTCCTGGGTCACGCGGCGAGGGACCCAGGGGTGAGTACCGTCTGTGCATGACCTTCGCGACACGCGACGCGACCACCGAGGACGCTTCGGCGTGCGCGGCGATCTACACGCCGTACGTCGAGCGGACCGCGGTCACCTTCGAGTCGGTGCCTCCGACGCCGGACGAGATGGCGCAGCGGATCGCCGCGGCGCACGAGTCCCACGCCTGGGTCGTGCTCGTCGACGGCGACCGGGTGTGCGGCTACGCGTACGGAGCACCGTTCAAGACGCGACCGGCGTACGCCTGGTCGTG
>NZ_JARBCJ010000187.1:0-3925 GCF_028803055.1 Mumia sp. | reverse complement strand
CTCGTCGACGGCGACCGGGTGTGCGGCTACGCGTACGGAGCACCGTTCAAGACGCGACCGGCGTACGCCTGGTCGTGCGAGGTCAGCGTGTATCTGGGTGAGACCGCACCGCGACGCAGCGGCGCGGGCCGAGCTCTCTACGACGCGCTGTTCACGCGGCTCGACGAGCGCGGGTTCAGGACCCTCGTCGCCGGCATCGCCCTGCCGAACCCTGCGAGCATCGGGCTCCACGCCGCGCTCGGGTTCTCGCCGGTGGGGACGCTGCGGGAGATCGGCTGGAAGCACGGAGCGTGGCAGGACGTGGCCTGGATGCAACGTCGGATCGGCGACGACTCGCCACCGGCATCCTCGCCACAACCACCCGCCGCCGCGAGCCCGTAGGCTAGGTGGTACTAGCACCACCGACGACCTGGCCGTGGGCCCCTTGCGAGAGCGGATCCCGAATCCTAGCGTCGAGACACGAGCGCGGAACGCGCGCTCGCCGACGAACGATTCGAGGTCCCATGACCCTCCAGGCCGAACCCACCCGCCCGTCCGCCCATCCGACGACGGCACGCTTCTCCGAGCTGCTCAACGAGGTCCGCGACCACGGTCTGCTCGAGCGCCGGCACGGCTGGTACGCCGTGCGCATCACCGCGACCATCGGTGCGTTCTTCGCACTCTGGGTGGCCTTCTTCCTGATCGGCGACTCGTGGTGGCAGCTGGCGGTCGCAGCAGCGCTCGGCTTCGTCATGACACAGTTCGGCTTCCTCGGCCACGACGCCGCGCACCGGCAGATCTTCCGCTCGGGAGCGGCCAACGCATGGGCCGCCCGCGTCCTCGCCTGCGGGTTCGCCGGTCTCAGCTACGGCTGGTGGCGCGCCAAGCACAACAAGCACCACAAGGGCCCCAACCAGGAGGTCGTCGACCCCGACATCGCCCCCGGTGCTCTGGCCTTCACCCCCGAGATCGTGCAGCAGCGCCGGACGGCGTTCGGCCGTTGGTTCGCCGCCAACCAGGGCTGGTTCTTCTTCCCCCTGCTCACCCTCGAAGGGCTCAACCTGCACTATGCGAGCGTCCGCACGACGATGGACCGCTCCTCGGGCCTTCCGTGGCGGCGACTCGAGCTGACCGTCGTGTCGCTCCGCCTCCTCGCGTTCGTGGTGATCCTCCTGGTCGCGCTCCCGCTCGGCATGGCCGTGGCGTTCTTCGCGGTGCAGATGGCGGTGTTCGGCGTGCTCCTGGGCATGTCGTTCGCCCCCAACCACAAGGGCATGCCGATCGTGCCGGAGGCGATGCGCCTCGACTTCCTGCGGCGTCAGGTCCTCGTCTCGCGCAACGTTCGCGGTGGTCCGTTCACCGACCTGATGATGGGCGGCCTGAACTATCAGATCGAGCACCACCTCTTCCCCAGCATGCCGCGCGTCAACCTGCGGCGGGCGCAGCCGATCGTCCGCCGGTTCTGCGAGCGGCACGGCGTCCCGTACACCGAGGTCGGGCTGCTCCGGTCGTACCGGATCGTCGTCGACTACCTCAACAACGTCGGCCTGCGAGCGCGCGACCCGTTCGACTGCCCGCTGGCCGCGCAGCTGCGTACGGCCTAGCTCGACGGGTCGGCGCCGGCCTGTCCGCGCGCCTGCCTGGGCAGGGTCAGGATCTCGGCCCCGTCGGCAGTGATGGCGACCGTGTGCTCGCTGTGCGCCGTACGGGAGCCGGTCGCGCTGCGCAGCGTCCACCCGTCGGCATCGGTGACGAGCCGATCGGTGTCGGCCATGACCCAGGGCTCCAGCGCCAGCAGCAGCCCGGGCCGCAACCGATAACCACGGCCGGGCCGCCCGGTGTTGGGGATGTGCGGGTCCTGGTGCATCGTCGACCCGACACCGTGGCCGCCGAACTCGGTGTTGATCGGATATCCCGCCTCGCTGAGCACCGTCCCGATGGCATGGGCGACGTCACCGACGCGAGCGTCCGGCCCGGCGACGGCGATCCCGGCCGCCAGGGCGCGCTCGGTCACGTCGATCAGCGCGACGTCCTCCGGGGCCGGCGAGTCGCCCACCACGAAGCTGATGGCCGAGTCGGCGACCACACCACCCAGGGAGACGGCCAGGTCGAGCGACACCAGGTCACCGTCGACGAGCGTGTAGTCGTGGGGCAGGCCGTGGAGGACGGCATCGTTGACGGACGTGCAGATGTAGTGCCCGAACGGCCCGCGACCGAAGGCCGGCGCATAGTCCACGTAGCAGGACTGCGCCCCCGCCTCGACGATCATCGTCTGGGCCCACCGGTCGATGTCGAGGAGGTTCGTCCCGACCGCGGCGCGACCCTTGAGCGTGTGCAGGATGTCGGCGACCAGTGCTCCGGTCTCCCTCGCTCGGGGCAGCCGGGCGGGGGTCAGGATCTCGATCATGCGGCGCCTTCCTCGTACCAATAACTATCCCGGTCAGGTTATCCCGGTCTAGAATCGCCGCATGGTCAGGTTGCCGCACACGGCGGCCGAGGTGGAGCGAGGACGGCGCCTCGGCACCCTGCTGCGTCGCGCGAGGGGTGACCGCTCGATGCTCGACATCGCGCTCGACGCCCGCGTCTCGCCGGAGACCCTCCGCAAGATCGAGGCGGGCCGCGTCGCGACCCCGGCCTTCACGACCATCGCCGCGCTCGCCGATGCGCTCGACCTCTCCCTGGACGTCGTCTGGGCCGAGATCAACCAGTCCGGTCGCGCGCGACTCTCGGCACCTGTCGCCGGCGACGGCGCGTAGGTCAGCTCAGCCGCTGCTCGAGGCGGACGTCGACCGGCTCGCCCGCGGCGTCCTTGCCGATCGCTCGACAGAGGTCCCTACGGACGGGAAGCCAGTGGGGTCCCTGTCCGGACGGCATCAGCGTGGCCGCGAACGGGTGACCGTCCATGGTCCCAGTGACCTTCACCGCGCGGCGCGTCCCCAGCAGCTCAGCAGAACCGGGAACGGTGAGATAGGTGGCGAAGGCGCCGTCCTTCTCGATCGGCGCGGTGAACGTGTGGTCGAGCGGTTGCGGCAGGGCACGATCCATGGCGAGCTCCTCGTTGGTTGGTGTCGGTCTCTCGACAGACCGCGACCCGACCGCGAACTCATCGCGGAGGCTCTCGCCGGGTGACGCAGTAGTTGAGGCCAGAAGGATCGCGCAGGGTGATCCACCCCTGCGACCTCCACCGCTCGTCGGCACCGAGCGCCTTGTGGCGGTCGGCCACCGCATCGGCTCCGTCCCGGCCACCGGCGAGGTCGAGGTGAGCGGTCACCGCGCCGTGCGCAGGCGGGTCCTCCAGGCGTTGGAGCAGGATGCCCAACGGCATCCCCTCCGGCCGCACGAGCCGTGCGAACTCCGGAGTGTCCTCGTCACGGAACGTCCACCCGGTGAGCCCGGCCCAGAACCGGCACTCGTCGGCGTACGACGCCGGCGGGATGTCGAGGCACACCTGGTCGAGGACGCTTCGCGCACCGCTCTCCCACGCGATCGGTGCGGGCACCTCGTGCTCACCCTCGTACGGCACGAGGCAGAACGGCATGCCACCCGGTGAGCTGAGCACGACGTGGGTGCCGGGCTCGGCCGTGATCGTGGCACCCTCGCGCACCGCGGCTTCCTGCCCCGCCGCCAGGTCGTCCACGTGCAGGTCCAGGTGGACCCGTGGAAGACCGTCCGGGACGACCTGGAGGCGGAGGTAGGCATCGCCGTGCGGCGGCAGCAACGTGCGGAACTCGTCGTTCTCCCCCCGAGGCGGCGACGCCTGCGTGCCGGTGACCCCCTCCCAGAACGCCAGTGCGCTGCTGGCCGAGTCGGCGGGCTGGTCGATGAACGCCGTGACCCACCGCGGCACACCCCCGCTCCCGCCCCCGCCCCCGCCCTCACCCCCGCGATCACCCCCGCGATTCGGTGAGGAGATCGGGGGTCCCGGCTCGGACTCGCCCGATTTCGT
>NZ_JARBCJ010000186.1:0-6069 GCF_028803055.1 Mumia sp. | reverse complement strand
AGCATGTCGGTGATGTCACCGATCTTCTTGCGCAACGGGGTCGGGTTGATGCCGTGCTCGGTGTTGTAGGCGACCTGGATCGCACGTCGGCGGTTGGTCTCGTCGATCGCCTGCTCCATCGAGGGCGTCACTGAGTCGGCGTACATCACGACCTGCCCCGAGACGTTGCGGGCAGCACGCCCGATCGTCTGGATCAGCGACCGGCCGGAGCGCAGGAAGCCCTCCTTGTCGGCGTCGAGGATCGCCACCAGGCTCACCTCGGGCAGGTCGAGGCCCTCACGCAGGAGGTTGATGCCGACGAGCACGTCGTACTCGCCCATCCGCAGCTCGCTCAGGAGCTCCACCCGCCGCAGCGTGTCGACCTCGCTGTGGAGGTAGCGGGTGCGGATGCCGGCCTCGAGCAGGTAGTCGGTCAGGTCCTCGGCCATCTTCTTGGTCAGGGTCGTGACGAGCACCCGCTCGTTGCGCTCGACCCTGCCGCGGATGAGCTCGATGAGGTCGTCGATCTGCCCCTTGGTCGGCTTGACGATGACCTCCGGGTCCACCAGACCGGTCGGGCGGATGATCTGCTCCACGATCTCGTCCGGGTCCTTGACCTTGGACATCTCGTAGGGGCCCGGCGTCGCCGAGAGGTAGACGGTCTGGCCGATCCGCTGGAGGAACTCCTCCCACTTGAGCGGCCGGTTGTCCATCGCGCTCGGAAGTCGGAACCCGTGCTCGACCAGCGTCCGCTTGCGAGACATGTCGCCCTCGTACATCCCGCCGATCTGCGGGATCGTGACGTGCGACTCGTCGACGACGAGCACGAAGTCCTCGGGGAAGTAGTCGAGGAGGCAGTTGGGTGCCGTGCCTGGCAGGCGCCCGTCCATGTGGAGGGAGTAGTTCTCGATGCCCGAACAGCTGCCGACCTGACGGATCATCTCCATGTCGTAGGTGGTGCGCATCCGGAGCCGCTGCGCCTCGAGGAGCTTGCCCTGGCTCTCGAGCTCGGCAAGCCGGTGCTCGAGCTCGTTCTCGATGCCTCGCACGGCGGTCTCGAGCCGCTCCGGCCCGACCGTGTAGTGCGTCGCGGCACCGACGTAGAGCTCGCGCTCCTCGCTGAGCACCTCGCCGGTCAACGGGTGCAACGTCATCAGCCGCTCGATCTCGTCACCGAAGAACTCCACCCGCACGGCGAGCTCCTGGTAGACCGGGAAGATCTCGAGGGTGTCGCCGCGCACGCGGAAGGTGCCGCGCGTCGCCGCCAGGTCGTTGCGGGCGTACTGAGCCACGACGAGGGTGCGAAGGAGCTTGTCGCGGTCCATCTCAGAGCCGACCTGGAGGTGGATCATGCGGTTCATGTATTCCTCGGCGGACCCGAGGCCGTAGATGCACGACACCGTCGCGACCACGATCACGTCGCGGCGGGTGAGGAGGTTCCAGGTGGCGGAGTGCCGGAGCCGCTCGACCTCCTCGTTGATCGAGGAGTCCTTCTCGATGTAGGTGTCGGTCTGCGGGACGTACGCCTCTGGCTGGTAGTAGTCGTAGTACGAGACGAAGTATTCGATGGCGTTGTCGGGGAAGAAGTGCCGGAGCTCGTTGGCGAACTGGGCGGCGAGGGTCTTGTTGGGCTGCATCACGAGCATCGGGCGCTGCAGCTTCTCGGCCAACCAGGCGACCGTCGCCGTCTTGCCCGTGCCCGTGGCACCGAGCAGCACGGTGTCGGTCTCCCCGCGCTCGACGCGCTCGGCGAGCTTCTTGATCGCCTCCGGCTGGTCGCCGCTGGGCTCGAAGTCGGCGACCACGCGCAGGGGCGCGACCTGGCGCTGGAGGTCCTTCACGGAACGCATGCTTCGAGCCTACGTCGTGGGACCGACAGTCTCCCTGCGTGCACGACGGCGCACGACGAACGGTCCTCCGACGACCACCAGGACGACGGCCGCGACGACGATCCCGATGAGCACCGGGGGCGGCGAGTCGGCCTCCGAGGTGTCCTCCGGGGTCGCGCTCGCTCCCCCACCGGCTCCGTCGGCGGTCCCACCGTCCTCCACCGCCGACGGTCCGGCATCGGACGGGCTCGGGGCGACCGGTGCGGGGCGGTACGCCGACCGGTCCGACGTCGCTGCCTCCAGGTCGTCGAGGACGGCGTCGGCGACCGGGCGGGTCCCGCCGCAGACCCTCGACACGAGGGCACCGGCCGCGGCCTCGACGAAGAAGACGTACTGCCGGTCGTCCTCGAACGACGGCGGCGGGCCGACCTCGGGAACGACGACGGGCGTCGTCCGCGGGACCTCGCCCTTGTAGACGTCGCTCACTGCCACGACGACGGCATCGTCGCCGGCGCCGCTCGGAGTGACCGTGCCCACGAACACCGCATCGGCGCGATCGAGCTGCTCGGCCACCGGCGTCGGCACACAGCTGCTCGCGCCCGCCGGCCCGGACGCCAGGAACGACCCGAGCACCAGACCCGCACCCACGACCACTGCCGCACCTCGCCGCATCCTGCTCCCTCACGCTGTCGTCGTACGTCGGATGACGGATCCGTGCCGTGCGGACCACGCTACCGCGTGATCGGAGCCTCGCCGGAGCCGTTCGCACCAGAAGGCACGGCCGCCCTCTAGACTCCGGGTGTGGGAGATGAGAACGCCGGGGCACCTGGGCCGCGAACGCCGCGCGGCGCGCGAGCGACGGCCGCACGGAGACGCGCTCGCGAGGACGACATCATCCGGGCGACGCGCCACCTGTTCGACACGGTCGGGCTGCGCGACGCGCAGATCGAGGACATCGCCCAGTCCGTCGGGATCAACCGTGCGATCATCTATCGACACTTCTCCGGCAAGGAGGAGCTCTTCGCGCTGACCCTGGTCGGCTATCTCGACGAGCTCGCCGAGGTGATGCGCGACGCCGACGACGAGAGCCGCACCCCCGCCGAACGCCTCGAGCGGGTCGCCAGCGCCTTCCTCGACCGCGGTCACGAGCATCCCGCCTTCGTCGACTGCGCCCTGGACCTCCTGAGCAAGTCCGGCGAGGAGCTCTTCGAGAGCGTCTCGGAGGGAGCGATGATCCGGCTGGGCCGCGGCATGCTCGGCCCTCTCGGCGTGCTCGCCGAGGTGCTCGAGGCCGGCAACAAGTCCGGCGACTTCCATGTCGACGACCCCTACATGCTCGCCAACATGCTCTACACGCAGTCGCTCGGCGCGCTGCAGTTCGCCCGCAACCAGCTCCTGGTGAGCGAGGGGGCGCCCGGCGTCCCGACCGTGCGCCGTGTGAGCTGGGAGGCCGTCAAGCGCCACACCATCCGTGCGGCGCACGCGATGGCGATCGCGGACGAGCCCGTCGGCTGAGAGCGCCGACGGGCCTCGACCGCGGCCCGGTCAGCGCTCCAGGATCGCCGTCACGCCCTGCCCGCCTGCGGCGCAGATGGAGATCACTCCCCGCCCGGAGCCCTTCTCGGCGAGCAGCTTGGCCAGCGTCGCGACGATGCGGCCACCGGTGGCCGCGAACGGGTGTCCCGCGGCGAGCGCCGACCCCCCGACGTTGAGCTTGCTCCGGTCGATCGAGCCGAGCGGAGCGTCGAGCCCGAGGCGCTCCTTGCAGAAGATCGGGTCCTCCCACGCCTTGAGCGTGGTGAGCACCTGCGACGCGAACGCCTCGTGGATCTCGTAGTAGTCGAAGTCCTGCAGCGACAGCCCGGCACGCGCCAGCATCCGAGGCATCGCGTACGCCGGCGCCATCAGCAGCCCCTCGCTGCCGTCGACGTAGTCGACGGCAGCGGTCTCGTACTCGGTGAGGTAGGCCAACGGCTCCCACCCCTTCGTCGCTGCGTACTCCTCCGACGCGAGCAGCACCGTCGAGGCGCCGTCGGTCAGCGGGGTCGAGTTGGCGGCGGTCATGGTGGCGGACTCGCCCTTGCCGAACACCGGCCTGAGCTTGGCGAGCCGCTCCAGGGACGAGTCCGGGCGGAGGTTCTGGTCGCGCTCGAGGCCGAGGTAGGGCGTCATCAGGTCGTCGAGGAAGCCACGGTCGTACGCCGCAGCAAGCTTGTGGTGCGACTCGACGGCGAGCGCGTCCTGCTCCTCGCGGCTGATCCCCCACTCGAGCGTCGTCAACGCCTGGCTCTCGCCCATCGAGAGGCCGGTGCGGGGCTCGGAGTTCTGAGGGATGGCAGGCACGATGTCGGACGGCCTGATCTTGGCCAGGGCGGCGAGGCGTCCCTTGAGGTCCTTGGCGCGATTGGCCTCGAGCAGCGCCTTGCGAAGGCCCTCACCCACCGCGATCGGCGCGTCGGAGGTCGTGTCGGAGCCGCCGGCGATGCCGACGTCGATCTTGCCGAGGGCGATCTTGTTGGCCACCTGGATCGCTGCCTGGATGCCGGTGTCGCAGGCCTGCTGCACGTCGTAGGCCGGCGTCGTGGGGTCGAGCCGTGAGCCGAGGACCGTCTCGCGAGCGAGGTTGAAGTCACGGCTGTGCTTGAGCACGGCACCCGCGGCGAACTCGCCCACCCGCTCCCCTGCCAGGTCGTAGCGCTCCACCAGCCCGTCGAGGGCGGCGGTGAGCATGTCCTGGTTGGACGCGTGCGCGTAGACGGAGTTGGACCGGGCGAACGGGATCCGGTTGCCGCCGACGACGGCGACCCGCCGCGGACCGCTGGCGGAGCGCTGAGTGGTGGGTGCCATGGGATCTCCTTGGGAGGACGTCGTTGCGTTGGCCACAGTCGTACGACCGAACTGGACGAGCCTGGTCGGGACTGTAACTCTAGGTTACGGTAGAGCACCAGATCCAGATACCAAGAGTATTCGAGAGGTAGGACACACGACATGAGTGACCGCTACCAAGACCTCGTCCACACCCCGGTCGGGAAGTTCTTGGTGAAGAACCTGGGGCTGCCCGACCCGCCCCGGCTCGAGCGCTACCGCGCCGGCGATCCGCTCGTGTCGGGCACCGTCCTCGTCGGCGCTGCTCCCGGCAGCACCCTGGGCACCGCGCTCGACGACGCGCTGGGCACCCTCGCGGTCACGGTCACCCGCAGCGTGGCCGACGGCGAGCGGTTGAAGGGCATCGTGTTCGACGCCACGGGTCTCGAGTCCGCGGCCGACCTCGACCTCCTGCAGGAGTTCCTCACGCCGGTGCTGCGCAACCTCGGCGCCAGCGGACGCGTCGTCCTGATCGGCACGCCTCCTGAGCACGCCGACTCCGCCGGACGCGCGATCGCCCAGCGCGCGCTCGAGGGTGTGTCGCGGTCGCTCGGCAAGGAGCTGGGCAAGGGGTCGACCGCCCAGACCGTGTACGTCGCACGCGGCGCGGAGGGGGCGATCGCCTCCACGCTCGGCTTCCTCCTCTCCCCCAAGTCCGCCTACGTGAGCGGTCAGGTCGTCCGCATCGGCACCGCGGGCGTCACCGACGCGCCGTCGTTCGATCCCCTCGCGCCGCTGACGGGCAAGGTCGCCCTGGTGACCGGCGCGTCCCGCGGGCTCGGCCTCGCGATGGCCCAGACCCTGCACCGCGACGGAGCCACCGTGATCGGGCTCGACGTCGCGCAGCTGGCCGACGACCTCCAGCGTGAGATGGCGGCGCTGGGAGGTGAGTCGATCGTCCTCGACATCACCGCCCCGGACGCGCCCCAGCGGATCGCCGCCTACGTCATGCAGCACCACGGTGGCGTCGACGTCGTCGTCCACAACGCCGGCATCACTCGCGACAAGCGGCTGCGCAACATGAAGACGGAGAACTGGCACAAGGTGGTCGAGATCAACGTCGACGCCCCCCAGCGCATCACCGCGGAGCTGCTCGACCAGAAGCTCATCCGCTCGGGCGGCACCGTCCTCGGTGTCTCGTCCATCGCCGGGATCGCCGGCAACAACGGTCAGACCAACTACGCCGCGTCGAAGGCGGGCGTGATCGGGTGGGTGAACGAGCTCGCCCCCCGGGTCGCCGAGGACGGCATCTCGGTCAACGCGGTCGCGCCGGGCTTCATCGAGACCGACATGGTCAAGACGATCCCGCTCACGATCCGCGAGGCCGGCCGCGGGATGAACTCGATGTCGCAGGGCGGCCAGCCGGTCGACGTGGCGGTGTGCATCGCGTGGTTCG
>NZ_JARBCJ010000185.1:0-6092 GCF_028803055.1 Mumia sp. | reverse complement strand
AGGGACTGCCCGACGTTATCGCACGGTTCGATGCTCTTCTGCGATTCGCCAGCCTCCGCCTGGGCCGCCAGCTCGGCACCGAGGTGGTCCCGGTGCTGTCACGCAAGGAGCAGGCTGATCCCGCCCTGCGTGCCCAGGCGCTGACCACGATGCTGTGTCAGAGCGGGCAGCTGTCCGGCGCAATTCGTATACCTGACACCGTTGGTCAACTCGTTGTTACTGCTGACCTCCGCGCGTCCAAGGTCACCTGCCACGTCAACGTTGACGCGCCCCGAGAAGGACGGCCCAGCACCAGGGTCAAATGGCTGGTGCGGCAGCTGAAGGCCGCGCCGGACTCCGTGCGGGTCGAAACCTTCACCGCCCACGCTCGCGGCTCCAGTGCTGCTGAGCTGCTCGGCGTCGTCCGGGCGGACCCCACGGTTCTGGTTGTGGATCCGGCCAGAGAGATCCGGTCGTTCCGTCTGGCCCTGATCTCGCCGATGGGCACCACGCGCGGCCGTGGCCGTGGGTCCTTCATCGACTCGGTATTGAAGGCCTCCGATACGTTCTACGCCGACGTCCTTCAGTACCTGAAGCCGTGGGCGGCACCCCCACCGAAGCTGCGTCCGACCGGTCCACATCCGCCCAACGAGGAGCCAACGAAGCGTCCGAGCCTCAGTTCCACTGATTACTCCTCCCAGGACGGCACCGAGGCTGTCGAGCCGACACCGGCAAACGCCAACCAGGTCGGGTCCACTGATGTCACGCACGACGACGAGGCGGCGCCAGCGTCTAATGGCTGACCCCAACGGCTGAGTTAGCGGGCGGGCGGTGGCGGAGGCGGACGGGAATCGAACCCGCCGGACCCAGCGACTGGGTCCCTACGGTTTTGAGGACCGCGCCCGTCACCAGACGAGGAACGCCTCCCCACGCACCGCGACCACTGTATCGACCACCGCTGTGTCGACCACCGCCCTCTCGTTTGGGACACAATGCCGATCAGTGGACCGCACGAGCGTCGAGGAGGACCACGTGGAGACAGACCCGCGGCGGCGTACGCCGCGCACAGACGCCGTGCTGTCCGACGAGCGGCTCCGCAAGGCCGCGGACCGGCTCGGTGAGCACGTGGTGAAGCAGACGGTCAGGGCGACGCTCGAACGCTGCCGCGCGGGTGAGCTGGCACCGGAGGACGTCGTGGGGGCCGCGGTCGACGCCCTGCCGCCCGCGGCCACCAGCCTGCGTCGGGTCGTCAACGCCACGGGGATCGTCGTGCACACGAACCTCGGCCGTGCGCCGCTCTCCGATGCCGCGGTCGAGGCCCTCGGTGTCGCTGCCGGCGCCACCGATGTCGAGCTCGACCTGGCGACGGGTCGCCGCGGACGGCGGGGCCGCTCCGCGCGCGGCGCGCTTGCCGCGGCGGTGCCCGAGGCGGGCGGCGTGCACGTCGTCAACAACGGTGCCGCAGCGCTGGCCCTCGTCACCTGCGTCCTCGCCGGACGCGGAGGCACGGTCGTGGTCGCGCGCGGGGAGCTGGTCGAGATCGGGGACGGGTTCCGCATCCCCGAGCTGCTCGAGTCGGTCGGCGCGGTGCTGCGCGAGGTCGGGACCACGAACAGGGTCCGGCTGGCCGACTACGAGGCGGCCGTGGCTGAGGACCCCGACGGCACGGCCTTCGTCCTCAAGGTCCACCCGTCCAACTTCGTCGTCTCCGGGTTCACCTCCTCCGTGCCCGTCGAGGAGCTCGCGACGCTCGGGCCTCCGGTGGTCGTCGACACGGGCTCCGGTCTGCTGCGCCCGCACCCGCGGCTGCCCGACGAGCCGAGCGCGGCGGCGGCGCTGCGCTCGGGAGCCGACCTCGTCACCGCCTCGGGCGACAAGCTCCTGGGCGGACCTCAGTGCGGCCTGATGCTCGGGCGTACCGACCTCGTCGAGAGCCTGCGCCGGCATCCGTTCGCCCGTGCCGTGCGTGTCGACAAGCTCACGCTCGCGGCGCTCGAGGCCACGCTCGTCGGGCCCCTCCCACCGGTCGTCGCCGCCCTCGAGGCGACTCCCGCACAACTCGCCCTGCGGGCCCAGCAGCTGGCCGATCAGCTCGGTGACCTCGGCCTGGACCCGCCGCCCGAGGCTGTCCCCTCCGTCGCCGCCGTCGGTGGCGGTGGTGCGCCGGGTGTCGAGCTGCCGAGTGCCGCGCTCGTGCTGCCCGCGCGGCTTGCTGGTCCGCTGCGTGACGACCCGTGCGTCCCGGTGGTCGGGCGGGTCGAGCGCGGCCGCCTCCTCCTCGACCTGATCGCGGTCCAGGAGAGTGACGAGGCCGACGTGCTCGCCGCGGTGCGACGCGCCGCTCGCTGACAGGGCCGGGCGACTCCTGCCAGAGTGGTCGCGTGCACGTCGTCGCCACAGCCGGCCACGTCGACCACGGGAAGTCCACGCTGGTCGACGCGCTCACCGGCATGCGTTCTGACCGGCTCCGGGAGGAGCGCGAGCGCGGACTCTCCATCGAGCTGGGATATGTCTGGACGTCGCTGCCACAGGTGGGTGACGTCGCGTTCGTCGATGTGCCGGGCCACGAACGGTTCGTCACCACGATGCTCGCCGGGATCGGACCAGTTCCCGCCGCGATGCTGGTCGTCGCCGCCGACGATCCGTGGATGCCGCAGGCTGCCGAGCACCTCGCGGCGCTCGACGCCCTGCAGGTCAGTCATGGCGTGGTCGCGGTGACCCGGGCCGACCTGGCCGACCCCCGTCCGATGATGGAGCGGGCTGCGGCGGAGGTGGCCCGGACGGCGCTGCGCGGAGCGCCCGTGCTCGCGGTGAGTGCTCCGACGGGCGACGGTCTCGCCGAGCTGCGCGTTGCCCTGGGCGACATGCTGGCGGCGGTGCCCGCCCCCGACCCAGGTGCCGACGTGCGGCTGTGGGTCGACCGCCGGTTCACCGTGCGCGGCGCCGGCACCGTCGTCACCGGCACACTGCCGGAAGGCAGGCTCGCACCGGGTGACGAGCTCGAGGTGCACGCAGCGAGCGGGGTCGGAGCCGTCAGGGTGCGGGGCCTCCAGGCGCTCGGTGGCTCCGTCGACCAGGTGATGGGCACGGCCAGGGTGGCCCTCAACCTGACCGGTGACGGAGTGGGGTCGATCGATCGTGGAACGGCACTGGTGACCCCCGGCGCCTGGCGGCCCACCACGGTCGTCGACTGCAGAGTCCGGGGCGAGCCCGGCCGCCTCCCCGACCTCCCTCTCCTCCACGTAGGCGCCACCGCGGTGACCGCCCGTACCCGTTCCCTGGCCGGCGAAGGCGGAGACCTGGTGCGGCTGAGCCTGCGCGCGCCGCTCCCGCTCCGGGTGGGTGACCGCGCTCTGCTGCGTGACCCGGGGAGCCGGCGGATCTGGGGCGTCGACGTCCTCGACCCTGTCCCGCCGCCTCTGCGACGACGGGGCGCCGCCGCGGCGCGAGCCAAGGTTCTCGCTCCTCTCACCGCGACACCCGACCTGGCCGCCGAGCTCGACCGGCGTGGACTCGTCGAGGCCGATCTCCTGCATCGCATCGGTGTCCCCACCAGCCCACCGCCGCTGGGCACGGTCGAGGCCGCCGGCTGGTTCATGTCGCGGACGCGGGCAGAGGAGGCGGCCGTACGCGTCACCGATGCCGTCGCGACGCAGGCCGCGTCCCGGCCACTCGATCCAGGCGTGACCCCACGTGCCCTCGCGGACCGCCTCGGACTTCCGGCCCCCGAGCTGGTGCTCGCCGTCGTACGCCCTCCCCTGGCCGTCAAGGACGGTCGCGTGGTCCCCGGCGACGCCGCCGCGACGTTGCCGCCAGACGTCGAGCGCTCGGTCCGCGCGCTGGAGGCAGACCTCGCCGACGCCCCGTTCGCTGCTCCCACCGCCGGACGCCTCGCCGAGCTCGGTCTCGACGACCGTCGTACGGCTGCCGCCGCCAAGGCGGGACGGCTGCTGCGCCTTGCTCCCGGCGTGGTCCTCCTTCCGGGCGCGGACACGCTGGCGGCACGGCAGCTCGCCGACCTTCCCCAACCCTTCACCACCAGCGAGGCGCGACAGCGACTGGGGACGAGCAGGCGCGTCGTTCTGCCGCTGCTCGACCACCTCGACAGGGCCCGCCTCACGCGGCGGCTCCCCGACGACCGTAGAGAGCTTCTCTCAGCGCCGAGGTGACTGGTCTGCGCTCTCCGTCTGCTGCAGCATCGTTCCGTGCTGCGAGCAGGACTGACGTCGCCACGGGACGCTGATCAGCACCGGCCAGACAACCGACCGTGTCCATGAGGCCCCCTGCTCGGCCGACCGTTCCGCCACCCGCCCCGTCAAGAACACCTCAGGACGCATCAACACGGCGTCTGGAGGCAGGACCTCGGCCTGCGGATCGGGCACGGTGCAAAGGTGAACAGATACGCCGACATCGACGCTCTCCTGCGGAGCAGCAGTCACGCCTTCCACGATGCGGTGCGTGCGGCGCTGACCGGGGACCGGGAGCACGCAGGCGCGGTCCTGGCCGGTTCGCAGGCGCGGCACGACCTCGCCCGCGCGGCCGAGGAGACGCTTCGAGAGCGGACGTGGGTGCCCGCCCCTCAGCTCGCGCGCGAGCTGCAGCTCATCAGCGGGATCGTCCGCGTCGCCACCGTGACCGACCGGCTCGCCGCACAGGTCGTCATGAACCCCGAGCCACCAGGCCCGTGGCTGGCGCTCGAACTCACGGTCCTGCTCGATACCGGCGATCGTCGCTTCCGCCAGCTTCTGGACACCGGATCGACGGCAACCCTCGACCCATCCAGCCGCGGCTGCGCGGCGGGGCTCTTCGAGGTCGCCGACCACTCCGTCGGTGACGCCTCCCCGACGGCTGCGCTGTGCGGGGTGCTGGCAACGGCCCTGCTGCAGGTCTCGCGTCAGGCCGCGGCGGCGTGACGCGACGACTACGGCTCGGTGATCGGCGCCTGGAGCATCCCGGCGATCGCGTCACAGAGGAACGTCCCCGCCTCCGTCCAGCGCGCGGGCTCACTCGACCTCGCCGCGCGCTCCTCGATCTCCGCACAGGCCGTGCTGACGGCGTGGGCCACCAACCTGGCCCTCGCCTCGACGATCGAGCGGTCGAGGTACGCCAGCCGGTCCGCGACCGAACCGACGATCTGCGGGGTGCTCGAGAAGATGCCGGCGCCGCCGCGCGCCAATGCTCTGATCTCGGGGTCGTGGACGGCCTGATCCAGGAAACGGGCTCGCCATGACGGGGTCGGGAGGTCGGCGAGGGAGTCGACGAGAGGGATGACGAGGGCGCGGATGTCCCCGAGCAGCGAGTCGGACTGTGCGTACAAGCGCTGCTGCGCCGGCTCGACGGCGGCACGGTGCCGGTCCAACAACGTCTGCAGGAGCCCCGTTCGGCCACCGAAGTAGTAGTGGACGGCGGAGTGGTTGCTGTTCCCCGCGGCTTCTGCGACCTGCCGGTCGGAGACGGTGTGCACGCCCTGCTCGGCGAACAGGCGTTCGGCTGCATCCAGCAGGTGGTGCCGGGCGTCAGGACGGGGCATCGCATTCTCTCGCTCGGCGCTGTGACGGGCGGCTCACGTATCGCCCTCACGATAATAAGCCACGTGACTTAGGGTAGGGCGCGCGGCCCACTCCGTGCCGACCGCCTCTCGAGGAGATGACCTTGGCGTCCAGCGTCGAACCAGCACTGCCGGCTCCCACCGACCCGGCGACGAAGTACCCCCCTCCGCCACCGGAGACGCCGGCCGAGCGCAAGGGTCGCCTCGTCGCCCTCTTCGTGATGCCGTTCCTGATCGTCACGATGATGTACGCGACGTACATGGGCACCATGCACAGCCCGCACGCCCGGGACCTCCCGGTCGCCGTCGTGGGCGCGGACGCCACCGCTCAGCAGTTCGCCGACGATCTGCAGGAGAGCTCCGGCGACGCGCTCGAGGTGCGCACGGTGGACACGCTGCCCGAGGCGAACGAGCTCCTCCGCGAGCAGGAGATCGCCGGCGCGATCGAGATCCCCGCCGCCGGCGGGAGCGCGTCGATCCATCGCGCGCTGGCTGCTGGCGCGTCACAGGCGACGCACGTCGACAAGGCCCAGACGCCCCCCGCCGCCCCCCCGGGGGTGGGGGG
>NZ_JARBCJ010000184.1:0-6262 GCF_028803055.1 Mumia sp. | reverse complement strand
GGAGCCACGGCGCTCACGGCGACCTCGCGCCACATCGTGAGGCTGGCGAGCGCGTTGGCAGGCGTGATCCTCGACCAGAGGACGTCGCGTACGACGACGAGCGACGTCCACACCGACAGCGCAGCCACGTCGTCGGGGACCAGGCGATGGCCGCTGCCGCTCCCCCCGCCGCCCGTCGCCGGTCCACCCGGCCCTGCGCCGAGAGCCGCATCCACCACCGGGAGGACGCGGGCGAGTCCACGGCGCACGGTCTCGGCGTCGCGCTGAGCAGCTCCGTGCGCCCCGACGCGGCCCAAGCCCTGCACCTCTCGCTCGGTCGCTCGCTGCGCCTCCTCGAGCGCACGACCCGACACGGGGGCGAACCGGCGTACGAGGTCGTCCCGGTCGGACAGCACCTCGTGGCCACGGAAGACCGCCTCCGCGAGCAGCGGGGACGAGGAGACGTCGCACGGCACCCCCTCGCGAGGGCAGCACGTCGGGTCCTGGCAGGAGTAGGAGTAGTAGCGCGTGCCGTCGTAGCGGACGGCGTCGGTGACGTGGACGCCGTCCGCGCGGAGCAGTCGGGTCATCGCGTCGGTGAGTGCCCGCGCACCCTCGTCGAGATCGGTGTCGGCGTAGGCGATCAGGGCGACCGCGTCCGGATCCTGGCGGAGCAGGTAGCCCACCAGCTGGTCGGCGGCGAGCTCGGCGGCCTCCGGCGGAGGCAGGTCGACCCGCAGCCGGAAGCCGGCACGGCCGGCAGGACCGTCGAGGCACACGGCCACCAACGAGTCGCGGGGGTGGAACCCGAGCAGGACGGGGACAACACCGATCAGGTCGGACAGGGTGCGAGCGCGCATCACATCGGTCATGCCGAGAGGGTGGGTCCTCGGAGAGCACTCGGGACAGGTGACTTCTGGCCTGTGGACACCGGCCGGTCGACACCGGCCTGTGGACACTCGCCCGTGAACACGGGCCGGTCGACACTGGCCTCTCGACACTGGCCGACGAGCCGTCCGCAGCCGGAGCGAGAATGGGCCCATGCGCCGCCAGGCCACGATCCTCCACCTCGACCTCGACGCGTTCTTCGCCGCCGTCGAGCAGCGCGACAAGCCGTCGCTGCGCGGCAAGCCGGTGGTGGTCGGTGGTCTTGGTCACCGGGGCGTCGTGTCCACCGCCTCGTACGAGGCTCGGCTCTTCGGCGTCAGATCCGCCATGCGGACGGCGGAGGCCCGAGCCCGGTGCCCGCACGCGGCCTATCTGTCGGGGCGCTTCGACGCCTACCGTGCCGCGAGCCGGGTCGTGATGGGTCGGCTCCGCGAGATCTCTCCGCTCGTCGAGCCCTTGTCTCTCGACGAGGCGTTCGTCGACCTCGCCGCCGGAGACGAGTCACGCCACCTCGACCTCGACGGCGTGACCGCGCTCGCCGAGCAGGTCCGCGCCGACGTCGCCGAGCGCACCGGCGGTCTGACCGCCTCGGTGGGTGTCGCCTCATCCAAGTTCCTCGCCAAGATCGCGAGCGAGCTCGCCAAGCCCGACGGGTCGTACGTCGTCGCGCCCGGCACCGAGATCGCGACGCTCGACCCGCTCAGCGTGCGCACGATCCCGGGCGTCGGCCCGGTGACCGCCGAGCGCCTGCGCCGGATCGGCGTCCAGACGGTCGAGCAGCTGCGTCGACTCGACCTCCTCGAGCTCACGTCCCTGCTGGGCACGGCGTACGGGACCTCGCTGCACTCGCTCGCTCGCGGAGAGGACCACCGTGGGGTGGTCGCGGAGCGCGAGACGAAGTCGCTGAGCGTCGAGGACACGTTCGAGACCGACATCACCGATCCGCGCGTCCTCGCCGACGTGGCGACCACCATGAGCCGTCGAGTGTCGGAGCGGCTGCGCGCCAACGCCACCTCCGGCCGTACGGTCACGCTCAAGATCCGCCACCACGACTTCGAGACCCACACCCGGTCGGCGACGCTCGCCGGACCCACCGACGACGCGCGCGTGATCGCACGCACGGTGACAGGGCTGCTCGCCGAGATCGACACCTCGTCAGGCATTCGGCTGCTCGGGGTCGGCGTCTCGGGGATGGCCGACTGGGTCCAGGACGACCTCTTCCCGCCCGACGACGACGAGCTCGCGGCCGCCACCGGATCGACGGGCGCTGCGACCACGCTCGCCGGCGAGCCGGACATCGCGACCGCCGGCGCGGTCCCGCGTCCGCTCCGTGCCCGCTCGCGATGGGCCCCAGGCGCCGACGTGGTCCACGACGAGCACGGCCCGGGATGGGTCTGGGGGTCGGGTCTGGGGCGGGTCACGGTGCGCTTCGAGACGGCCACCACGGGGCCTGGTCCCGTACGCACGTTCGACGCCGAGGACCCGTCCTTGACACCCGGTACGGTCGAGCCATGAGCACGTCTTCCGGTCCGCGGCCTCCGGTCGCGCCGCGCCACCCCCAGGTCAGGGTCCACCACGGCGACGAGGTCGTCGACGACTACGAGTGGCTCCGTGACAAGGACGCGCCCGAGACCCGCGCCTATCTCGAGGCCGAGAACGCCTACGCCGCCGAGCGGACCGAGCACCTCGAGGCGCTGCGCGGGCGGATCTTCGACGAGATCAAGTCGCGCGTCCTCGAGACCGACCTGTCCGTGCCGGTCCGGCGCGGATCCTGGTGGTACTACGCACGCACCTTCCAGGGCCGCGAGTACGCCGTCCACTGCCGCTGCCCCGTGACGAGCCCCGGCGACTGGACGCCGCCCGAGCTCGGCTCGGACACGCCCGTCGAGGGCGAGCAGGTCCTGATCGACGGCAACACCGAGGCCGAGGGACACGACTACTTCGCCCTGGGCGCGCTCAGCGTGAGCCGTGACGGGTCCCTGCTCGCCTACTCCGTCGACACCGCCGGCGACGAGCGGTTCACCCTGCGGGTCAAGGACCTGAGCTCGGGCGCCCTGCTCGACGACGAGATCAGCGACGTGTCGTACGGCGCGACGTGGTCGTTCGACGCCGATCACCTCTACTACTCGACCGTCGACGACGCGTGGCGTCCGGACAAGGTGTGGCGGCACACGATCGGGACGCCCTCGGACGCCGACGAGCTCGTGTTCCACGAGACCGACGAGCGCTACTTCACCGGTGTGGGCGCGACCCGCAGCGACCGATTCCTCGTGATCGCCTCGGGCTCCAAGGTCACGACCGAGATCCGGGTGCTCGACGCGACCGACCCCACGGGCGAGTTCCGAGTGGTGGCCCCCCGGCGCGAGGGCATCGAATACTCCGTCGAGCACGTCGTGGTCGGCGGCGAGGACCGCTTCCTCGTGCTCCACAACGACGGCGCGGTCAACTTCGAGCTGGCGAGCGCCCCGGTGTCCACGCCCGGACCGGAGCACTGGCGTACGGAGATCCCGCACCGCGACGACACCCGTCTGGAGGACGTCGACGCCTTCGCCGGGTTCGTCGCGCTGAGCCTGCGACGCGACGCGCTCAGCCAGGTGGCCGTGATCACCCTCGACGACGACGCCCGACCGGGCGCTCCGCTCGGCGACCCTGTCGCAGTCTCGTTCGACGAGCCCTTGTTCACCAGCGGGCTCGGGCCCAACCGCGAGTGGGAGCAACCGCTCGTCCGCCTCGGATACACCTCCTTCGTCACACCCGAGACCGTGTACGACTACGTCGTCGCGACGGGTGAGCTCCTCCTCCGCAAGCAGCAGCCCGTGCTGGGCGGCTACGACCCCGCCGACTACGAGCAGCACCGGCTGTGGGCGGTCGCGCGCGACGGCGCGAGGGTGCCGATCTCGCTCGTCGCTCGCAAGGGTGTGGCCCGCGACGGGAGCGCTCCGGCGCTGCTGTATGGCTACGGCGCCTACGAGTCGAGCATCGACCCCGGTTTCCGCGCGACACGGCTGTCGCTGCTCGACCGCGGGGTGGTGTTCGCGGTCGCCCACGTCCGCGGCGGCGGTGAGATGGGGCGCGGCTGGTACGAGGACGGCCGCCTCCTGCACAAGAAGAACACCTTCACCGACTTCGTCGACTGCGCTCGTCATCTCGTCGCCGAGCGGTGGACCACGAGCGAGCGCCTGGTGGCGGAGGGCGGTTCGGCCGGGGGCCTGCTGATGGGTGCCGTGGCCAACGACGCCCCGGACGACTTTGCCGGCATCTTGGCGGTCGTGCCGTTCGTGGACGCGCTGACCTCGATCCTCGACCCCTCGCTCCCCCTGACGGTCATCGAGTGGGACGAGTGGGGCGACCCGCTGCACGATCCCGAGGTCTACGCCTACATGAAGTCCTACACGCCGTACGAGAACGTCACCGCACAGCGATATCCCAAGATCCTCGCGATCACCAGCCTCAACGACACCCGCGTGCTCTACGTCGAGCCCGCCAAGTGGGTGGCGCGTCTTCGTGCCGTCGCCGGCGCGGACGTGCTCCTCAAGACCGAGATGAGTGCGGGACACGGGGGCGTGAGCGGGCGGTACGAGTCGTGGAAGGAGCGGGCGTACGAGCTCGCGTGGGTCATCGACACCCTCGGCGCTGCTCACGAGCCGCTCGCCGTCCGAGACTGAGGAAGGACGTCGGCGAGACTGACCGACCGGGCCAAAACTGTCGGTGCTGTCCGGGACGATCAGCCGATGACCCGGACGATCTACTACACCGCCAGCAGCCTCGACGGATTCATCGCCACGTCCGACCACGACCTCGGCTGGTTGCTCTCCCAGCCTGTCTCGGAGGACCTCGCGGGTGAGATGGAGGGTCTCACCACGCGCTTCGGGGCGATGGTGATGGGTTCCAGCTCCTACGAGTGGATCCTCGACCACGAGAGCCTGCTCGACAACCCCCAGGCCTGGCCCTACACCTCACCGAGCTGGGTGATGACACATCGCGACCTCCCGCGGGTCCCGGGGGCCGACATCCGCTTCGCCCAGGGCGACGTGGCGGCGGTCCACTCCGAGATGCTCGCGGTCGCCGACGACAAGGACGTCTGGGTGATCGGCGGGGGCGAGCTCGCCGGCCAGTTCGCCGACGCGGGTCTCCTGGACGAGCTCGAGGTCTCGTACGCTCCCGTCACGTTGGGTTCAGGCCAGCCGCTCCTCCCCCGGCGCCTCGACCTCACGCTGCGTGACGTTCGTCACGACGACCCGTTCGTGATCGCTCGATACGCGGTCGCCCACCCCTGAGCGGCCCGTGGTTAAGGGATATGGCCTAAGAAACACCTGAGACCGGCACCTTTAGCACGCTCTGTTCGTCTTTTCCAGTGCCAGACGGAATCGACCGGCGGCTGATCGCGTTGTGATGGATCGAGCCGAGAACGAAGTGAAGGAGCTGGTCTGCGTGACGACAGCAACGACTCAGGTGCGTGAGCGCGCCGAGGGACGAGACAGCGTCGGTATGTACCTCGACGAGATCTCGCGCACCCCTCTGCTCGACGCCGCCCGTGAGGTCGAGCTGAGCAAGACCATCGAAGCCGGACTCTTTGCCAAGCACCTCCTGGCCGAGGGTCGCGTGGGCCGCAAGAAGGGCGGAGCCCCGAAGTCGGCGACCCAGGAGGAACTCGAGTGGATGGTCGCCGAGGGTGAGCGCGCCCTCGACGAGTTCATCACCGCCAACCTGCGTCTGGTCGTGTCGATCGCCCGCAAGTACGGTCGCTCGCAGATGCCGATGCTCGACCTGGTCCAGGAGGGCAACACCGGCCTGATCCGGGCGGTCGAGAAGTTCGACTACCTCAAGGGCTTCAAGTTCTCCACCTACGCCACGTGGTGGGTCCGCCAGGCCATCACCCGCGGCATCGCCCAGCAGGGCCGTGTCGTGAGGCTCCCCGTGCACGTCGTGGAGGAGCTCAACCAGGTCGGTGCCGCTCGTCGCAACCTCGAGCGCAAGCTGGGCCACGAGCCCGACCCGGCTGAGATCGCCGAAGAGCTCGGCATGCAGGTCGAGCGGGTGATCGACCTCATCTCGTGGGGTCGCGATCACGTCAGCCTCGACTCCCCGGTGGACGAGGACGGTGACACGTCCCTCGGCGACCTGGTCGCCCGCGAGACCCAGCCCGGCCCGGACCACGCGGTGCTCGACACGGAGTCCCGTGACCGCCTCTCGGGTCTGGTGGAGCACCTCGGCGAGCGCGAGGCCGACATCATCCGCTGCCGTTACGGTCTGCTCGACGGCCGCCAGCACAAGCTCGCCGACATCGGCAAGCGCCACGGAATCTCCGCCGAGCGCGTCCGCCAGCTCGAGCGAGAGGCGATCCAGCGTCTCCGCAAGATCGCCGACCCGGATCTCGCCGCCTGACGGGGGCGCA
>NZ_JARBCJ010000183.1:0-6316 GCF_028803055.1 Mumia sp. | reverse complement strand
GGTGCGACGGACTGTTCCTGATGATCGGTGCCCAGCCACGGACCGACTGGCTGCCCGAGGAGGTGCGCCGGGACGTCCGCGGCTTCCTGCTCGCCGGGATGGACGCGGTGACCGACGGCACCTGGCCGCGGGACCGGCCGCCACGGCCGAACGAGTCGACGCTCCCGGGCGTGTTCGCCGTCGGTGACCTGCGCTCGGGATCGGTCAAGCGTGTCGCCTCCGCGGTGGGTGAAGGGTCGGTCGTGGTCTCGCAGGTTCACGAGTGTCTGGCCGAGGGCGATGCCTGAGGGCCACCGCGCGGCGCCGAGCGGCCGCCCGTCCCCGGGTGGGCGGACCGGCGCGATCGGTCTGGGCGTGTGCCTCGCGCTGCCGTTGCTCGGTCTCGCCCTGTTGATGTGGCAACCCGAGATCGACATCGCCTGGGAGGACCATCCCGCTCACTTCTGGCTGGTCCTGTCGGCCGCGGTGATCGGCGCCGTCCTGGCGTACGCGATGGGAGCCGCAGCCCTCCAGCGCGGTGACGCCCGCGTGCTGCTCGCCTCGTACGCCTTCCTGGTCACCGCACTGTTCCTGGGGCTGCACGCGCTGGCGACGCCGGACGTCCTCCTCACCACTCCCAACGCGGGCTTCGTGCTCGCGACGCCCGTGGGCCTGGCGCTGGGTGCGGTGTTCGCGGTGTGGTCCGGCAGCGACCTCGGCGGCGAGCGTGACGTCCGCCTCGTCCAGCGGGCCGGGGTGATCCGGGCGGTGGTCGCCGCGGTCGTCGTCGGGTGGGCGGTCCTGTCGCTGACAGAGATCTGGCCGTTCGACGCCGGTCCCGTGCCCGAGGAGGTCGACGGCATGCTGTCGGCGATCGCGGGCGCGGCGATCGTCGGGCACAGCGTCGCCGCGTGGCGCTATCTGAGGATCTGGAGGCGTCGCCGGAACGCGCTGCCGCTCGCCGTCGCCTCGGCGTTCCTGCTGCTGGCGGAGGCGTCGGTCGCCGTGGCCTTCTCCCGGAGCTGGCACCTGTCGTGGTGGGAGTGGCACCTCCTGGTGCTCGCGGCCGTGCTGCTCGTCGCCCTCACGGCCCGGCGCCAGTGGCACGAGGAGCGGTTCGCCGCTCTCTATCTCGACGAGACGACCCAGGGACGACGGGACATGAGCATCCTGTTCGCCGACCTCCAGGGTTTCACGACGTTCTCCGAGGCCCACGCGCCCCAGGAGGTCACGCAGATGCTCAACACGTTCTTCGAGGTGGCGGTGCCGCCGGTGGTCGGGCGCTACGGGGGAGACGTCGACCGCATCATCGGCGACGCGCTCATGGTCACCTTCAACCGGCGAGGAGACCAGCCCGACCATGCCCGTCGCGCGGCCCTCGCCGGCCTGGCGCTCCAGGAGGCGACCGAGGCCGTTGTCCGCGAGCATCCCGGATGGCCCAGGTTCCGGGTGGGGATCAACTCGGGTCCGGTCTCGGTGAGCGTGCTCGGCACCGCAGGAGGACGTACGCACACCGTCATCGGCGACACGGTCAACACCGCGTCCCGGATCGAGGGGAAGGCGCCCGCGGGCGGCGTCGCGGTGAGCGCGGCGACCCTCGAGCTGCTCTCCGGGGTCGTCACCGAGCCCCTCGGTGCCCTGGAGCTCAAGGGCAAGAGCGAGGCGGTCGAGGTGTTCCGGCTGCTCGCCGTCGAGCGGTGAGCCTCAGCCGTTGAACGGCAGCGGGTCGTTGAGCGTCGTGACCGCACGGGCCCGCGCCGTCGTCATACGACGACGGTGGTGCTGGCGGCACAGCACCTCGTACCCGACCTGCGGGGTGGGGAAGCCGGGCTCGTCGACGTCGCCGATGACGATCTGGTCACCCTCGGTGACCATCACACCGTTCACCGTGCGGGCGTTGTGGGTCGCCCGCTTGCCGCACCAGCAGAGCGCCTCGACCTGGAGGGGCTGGATCCGGTCGGCCAGCTCCACCAGGCGCACCGAGCCCTCGAACATGCGGGTCCGGAAGTCGGTCAGGATGCCGAAGGCGAACACGTCGATCTGCAGCTCGTCGGTGATCCGCGCCAGCGCCTCGACCTGGGCGGTCGTGTAGAACTGCGCCTCGTCACAGATGAGGTAGTCGATCCGCCCACCACCGGTCAGCGACCGGACGACGTAGTCCCAGAAGTCGAAGTCGGGGTCCACCTCGATCGCGTCGGTGGAGAGTCCGAGGCGGCTCGAGAGGCGGCCGTCGCCGGCACGGTCCTGACTGGTGAAGATCCGGCCGACGCGTCCCCGGGCCGCGTGGTTGTGATTGGTCTGGAGCGCCAGGGTCGACTTGCCGTTGTCCATCGTCCCGGTGAAGAAGAGGAGGCTCGCCACGAGGCACGAGGCTACCGTGTCGCCATGGTCGATCATTCCTCCGCCGAGCCCTCGTCCGACGACCGAGCCGATCCGCTCCGGGAGCCCCTGCTCACAGTGGGTGAGCTCGACACCATGCTGCGCCGGGGAGGGGTGACCCTGCTGGACGTGCGCTACGTCCTGGGCGGCAGCGCCGGCCGGGCCGCCTACGAGGCCGGTCACGTGCCCGGAGCCTCGTACGTGGACATGGACACCGAGCTCGCGGACCCGCCGGGCGACGGCCGCCGCGGGCGTCACCCGCTGCCGGACGCCGACCGGTTCGCGGCAGCGATGCGGGCGCACGGGGTACGGGCGGGCGCTCCCGTGGTCGTGTACGACGCGGGCGACGGCACCTCCGCCGCCCGGGCGTGGTGGCTGCTCACCTATCACGGCCACCGCGACGTACGGCTGCTCGACGGCGGGCTCGCGGCGTGGGAGGCGGCGGGGATGCCGGTCTCCACGGAGACCCCGGCACCCGAGCCGGGGGACTTCGCGGCAGATCCTGGGCACCTGCCCGTCGTAGATGCCGACGGTGCTGCGCGGGTCGGGCGGGACGGCGTGCTCCTCGACGCCCGTGTGACGCCTCGCTACCTCGGAGAGGTCGAGCCGGTCGATCCGGTCGCGGGTCACATCCCGGGAGCGGTGAGCGCGCCGACCTTCGACAACGTCGACGCCGCGGGACGCTGGCGCCCGGCAGAGGTGCTCGCGGACCGGTTCGTGGACCTCGGTGCCGTGCCGGGGCACGAGGTCGCCGTCTATTGCGGATCGGGCGTCACCGCGGCGCACGAGGTGCTCGCGCTGCGGCGCGTGGGCGTCGACGCGGCGCTCTATCCCGGCTCCTGGAGCGAGTGGGTGAGCGACCCGTCCCGGCCGGTCGCGACGGGGGACTCCGAAGCCACATAGGGAGGCGAGCGGCGTAGGCCGGTCTGACCGCGGCGTACGGCACGATGAGGCCATGGCTCACGTCCGTGCACCGTTGGTCGGCCGCGCCCCAGAGCTCGCCGTTCTGCGTGAGGCGTACGCGGAGGCGCGCCGGGGTGCCGTCCGCTCGGTCCTCGTCGCCGGGGAGGCCGGCATCGGCAAGAGCCGGCTGCTCCGTGAGTTCGTCTCCGAGCTGCGCGAGAGCGGCGACACGCTCGTCGTGTCCGGTGCGTGTGCCGACTCAGGCTCCGGACCGCTGCCGTACGCGGCGCTCGAGGGCCTGGTCCGCGACGTCGTCGGTGCGCTCGGCGCCGACCGGACGCTCGACGAGGCCGGGCCGAGCGCCGACGCGCTCGGGCTGGTGGCGCCGCGGCTGATCGACGTGCGCGTGCAGGCGAGCCCTGGGCGGCTGCCGGAGGTCGTGGCGGGGCTGCTGGCCTCGGTGGCGCAGCGCCAGCCGCTCGTCGTGGTCGTCGAGGACCTCCACTGGGCCGACGACGCCACCCGGGCGACGGTCGACCGTCTCGCACGGCTGCCGCAGGGGAGTGCCTTGCTGCTCGTGGCGAGCTACCGCAGCGACGACGTGGGCCGGGGGCACCCTTTGCGGTCGATGCTGGCCGAGCTCGAGCGCGCACGACTCGTCACCCGGCTCGCCGTCCCGCGCCTCGACGAGGGCGAGATCGCCCAGCTCGCCGCGGCGCTGCTCGAAGACGACGACGTCGGGCCCGGCCTTGCCGACCTCATCGACCGCAGCGAGGGCGTCCCCTTCTATGTCGAGGAGCTCGTCGGCTTCCTCGGCACCGACCTCCCCGACTCGCTGCGCGACCTGCTGCTCCTGCGCTACTCGCGGCTGTCACCGGCTGCGCAGGAGTTCTGCCGGCAGGTGGCCGCGGCCGGCCCGCGCGCCTCCTACGACCTTCTCTCCGACGCCCTCGGGCCTGATGCCGTGGTCGCGGCCGAGGGCGCCGCCCGCGAGGCCGTGGCAGCCGCGGTGCTCGAGGGCGACGAGGACGGCTACGCCTTCCGGCACGCGCTGGTCCAGGAGGCGGTGCTCTCCGAGCTCCTTCCCGGTGAGCGTCGCCGCCTGCACTCGGCGTACGCGAACGCTCTCGAGTCGTATCCGACGACCGTCGCGCGCCTGTCCGAGATCGCGGAGCACTGGTGGCGCGCGCGGGTGCCCGACCGTGCGCTGGCGGCCGCCGTCCGGGGCCAGGAGGCAGCAGACCGTGCGGGCTCCTGGACGACCGCCGCGACCCTGGGCGAGCGCGCGCTCGACCTCTGGGAGATGGTCCCGGACGCCGAGGAGGCCGCCGGCGTCTCCCATCACCAGCTCGTGATCGGCGTCGCCGATTCCGTGCGGTCGATGACCCGACTCGACCGTGCGCTCGCGCTGTGCCAGCAGGCCCTCGCCGAATGGCCCCCCGACGACACGGACGGCCTGGCCCGGGCGCTGGGCAACGCGGCGGTGATCGCCGCGCAGGCCGGCAGCACCGAGGGGCGCGCGTTCCTCGAGCGGGCGCTCGCCCTCGTGGGTCCGGGCGAGAACGACGAGGTGCGCGCGCTGCTCCTCGTCACGAAGACGCGAGACGGGATGCTCGACGGCCGCTCCCGCGAGGCGATCGCGAGCGCGACCGAGTGCTTCGAGACGGCGACGGCAGCGGGGGCGACGTCCAGCGCGTCGCTGGCGCTCAACATGCGCGGCGTCTCCCGTGTGTCGCTCGGGGACGTGGGCGGTCTGGACGACCTCGAACGCGCTCGTGACTTCGCCGTCGACGACTGGAGGGCGTTGTCGCGCTACTACGTCAACGCCTCCCACTGCCACCTCCTGCGAGGCGAGTTCGAGATCGCGCTCGGTCTCGCCTCGGAGGGGGCGCGGCGCTCGCGCGCGCTCGGGTCCGGGTGGAGCACCGATGCGATGCTCGAGGGCAACGCCGCCGAGGCGATGATCGGTCTGGGTCGGTGGGACGAGGCCGCAGCCTGGTACGAGCGGGCGATCCCGCTCGTGTCGGACAGCATGTTCGCGATGTATCTGCGCGAGCGCTGGGCGTGGCTCCAGATGTGGCGGGGCGAGCTGGACGCGTCCGAGGCGATCGCGCGGGCCAAGCTCGCCGGGTGGGAGCGGTTCGGGAGGCTCGAGCAGCAGGTCCGGACGCGGGTCGCCGCGACGCTGGGAGAGATGGCGCTGCTGCGGGGTGACCCGGACGAGGCCTTGCGGCTCGCCTCCGACATCCTGCTGCGTCAAGGTCAGGACCGGAGCCCGGGTGACGAGCTTCCGGTCGTCGCGGTCGCGGCGCGAGCGATCGCCGTGCTCCGCCGTGAGGCCGTGGGCGCGGCGCCCGACGTCGCGCCGTACCGCGCGATCGCCGAGGAGTGCGCGTCCTGGCCGACCTTCGCCGCATGGGGTGGTGCCGTCGCCGCCGAGCTCGGTGAGGGACCGTGGTCGGCGGTGGCCGACGCGCCGGGTCCCGCCCACCTGCGCCCGTACGCCTTGCTGCGCGACGGAGAGGCGTTGCTGGCTGAGGGGGACCGCGCGGGCGCGCGGGAGCGTCTGACGGAGGCCGTCGCGGCAGGGAGCGCGATCGGCGCCGGGCTCGTGGTGCAGCGGGCGGAGGCCGTGCTCGAGAGCGGAGGGCTGGATGCGGTCGGTAGGCGCGGGGACCCCGACGAGCTCACGGAGCGCGAGCGGCAGGTGCTGGCGCTGGTGGCCGAAGGGCTGTCGAACGGCGAGATCGGCGAGCGGCTCTTCATCAGCCGCAAGACGGCGTCGGTGCACGTGTCGGCGATCTTGCGCAAGCTCGGGGTGGCGAGTCGTACGGAGGCCGCGGTGAGGGCGCGCTCGGGCGCGCCGGGGGAGTGAGTCAGACTGCGGGGTGCCACGAGCGGGTTGACGGCGCTGCGTCCCACTTGCGGAGCGTGGTCCGCGGGTACGCGAAGCCGTGGTCCGGGTCGCCCGCCATCACCCAGCCGCCGTCGCGCACGTCGCCGCGCAGCTCGAGGAAGCCGCCGACGTAGGGGACGCATCCTGGCGGGAGAGTCG
>NZ_JARBCJ010000182.1:0-6321 GCF_028803055.1 Mumia sp. | reverse complement strand
GGGCGCCGTTGACCGGCGCGACCTCACGGAGCCAGACGGTCGACCCCTCGGCGAGCCCACGCTGGAGCGCGTCGTTGCGGGTGAGCTGGACCTGGACCGGGTCGCCGCCGCTCGTCGGCGTGACCTCGAGCCGCACCTCGTAGCCGATCCGCGTCCACCGCGTGATGGTGCCGACGACGGAGTCCGGCACGGGTCCTGCGGCGACCTCGATGTCGTGCGGCCGTACGAGCCGCCCGTCGAGGGTCGTCACCGGGCCGAGGAAGGACAGGACGAAGTCCGACGCCGGCTGGTCGTACAGCTCGTCCGGCGTCCCGATCTGCTCGATCCGGCCCTGGTTGATGACGACGATCTGGTCGGCGACCTCCAGAGCCTCCTCCTGGTCGTGCGTGACGAACACCGTCGTCACGTGGACCTCGTCGTGGAGGCGGCGCAGCCAGTCGCGCAGCTCCTTGCGGACCTTCGCGTCCAGCGCGCCGAACGGCTCGTCGAGCAGCAGCACGCTCGGCTCGATGGCGAGCGCACGGGCGAGCGCCATGCGCTGGCGCTGACCGCCCGACAGCTGGGCCGGGTAGCGGTCGGCGAACTGCTCGAGGTGCACGAGGCGGAGCATCTCGCGGACCCGCTCGGCGACCTGGTCCTTGGGCTGCTTGCGGATCTCGAGCCCGAACGCGACGTTGCGAGCGACCGTCATGTGCTTGAACGCGGCGTAGTGCTGGAAGACGAAGCCGACGTTGCGCTTGCGGGCCGGGAGTCGCGTGGCGTCGTTGCCCTCGATCGTGACCGTGCCGCTGTCGGCGTTCTCCAGGCCGGCGATGATCCGCAGCAGCGTGGACTTCCCGCCGCCGCTGGGCCCGAGCAGGGCGGTGAGCTGCCCGGCGGGGACCGACAGATTGATGTCCTCGAGGGCCACGAAGTCGCCGAAGCGGCGGCCGACCCCTGCGATCTCGATGCTCATGCTGGGTCCTTCTCGGTGGTGAGGGGGGTGGCGACCTCGGCGGACGCCCGAATGGTGGGCGCCGCGGCGTGCCCCGGTCGCAGGAGCGTGACGACGATGAGGGCGAGCACCGCGGCAGCGGCCAGCACGAACGAGGCGGCGTACGCGGCCGTCTGCTCGAAGTTCTGGTAGCGCTCCTCGACCACGAGGGTCGCGGTCTGGGTCTGCCCGACGATGTTGCCGGAGACGATCTTGACCGCCCCGAACTCGCCGAGCGACCGAGCGAGGCTGAGGACGACGCCGTACACGAGCGCCCAGCGGATCGCCGGGAGCGTGATGCGGCGGAACGTCTGCCAGGCGTTGGCCCCGAGGCTGACGGCGGCCTGCTCCTGCTCGGTGCCGATCTCGGTGAGCACCGGGACGACCTCGCGGATCACCAGCGGGAGCGACACGAACGCCGTCGCCATGATGATCCCTGGAGTCGCATAGATGACCTGGAGGCCGGAGCTCTCGAGCGTCGGTCCGAACCAGCCGTTGGTGCCCCCGTAGGCCAGCAGCAGGGCGAGCCCCACGACGACCGGGGAGACCGAGAGCGGCAGGTCGATGAGCGCGGAGAGGATACGGCGGCCGGGGAAGGTGTAGCGGACGAGCAGCACCGAGATGAGGACGCCGAAGACGGTGTTGATGACGACCGCCCAGGCGGCGACGACCAGCGTCAGCTCGAACGCGTCGACGGTGGTCGGCTCGGTGAGGGCGTCCACGAACGCCCCGGTCCCCTCGGCGAACGCGTTCTTGCCGACGAGGAAGACCGGCCACACGATCAGCAGCGTCAGATAGACGAGGACGATCGCGCGCAGGACGTAACGGACGGGACCGCGCTCGTTCATCGTCGGGCCACCCTCCGTGCGATGACGTCCAGGGCGATGATCGCGAAGAGAGCCACGAGGAGAAGCAGCGACGCGACGGAGGCGGCGGCCGCCATGTTGCCGTTCTCGATGTAGGTCAGGATGCGCACCGAGGTGACTTCCGTGCGCATGGGGAGGTTGCCCGACAGCAGCACCAGGGAGCCGTACTCGCTGATGGCGCGGGCGAACGACAGCGCCGCACCGGCGGTGATGGCCGGCGTCAGCGCCGGGAGGAGGACCTTGCGGAAGGTCGTGAGCCGGCTCGCGCCGAGCGACGCGGCGGCCTGCTCGGTCTCCGGATCGAGCTCGAGCAGGACCGGCTGCACCGTCCGGACCACGAACGGCGTGGTGACGAACAGCAGTGCCAGGAAGACGGCGACGCGGGTGTTGGCGACGTCGATCCCGATCGGGCTGCCGGGACCGTAGAGGCTCAGGAGCACCAACCCCGCCACGATGGTCGGCAGGGCGAACGGGATGTCGATGACGACCTCGAGGATCCCCTTGCCCCAGAAGTGGTCTCGGACGAGGACCCAGGCGATGAGCGTGCCGAAGACGACGTTCGTCACGGTCACCAGGACGGCCTCGCCGACGGTGAGCTTGATCGCGGCCCACGTCTGCGGTTGCTGGATCGTCTCGACGAAGGTGGTCCAGCCACCCTCCGTCGTGGTGAGGACGACGGCCGACAGGGGCAGCATCACGAGGATGCTGAACCAGATCAGCGCGACGCCCAGCCCCAACCCCGCTGCGGGGGTCAGGGCCGTGGCCGCGCGGGCCCGGCGCCGGGGACCCCGGCGCCGGACCCGCGTGAGGGTGGACGTGGTCACGACTTGCCCGTCTCCTGCTGGATCTTGGTGACGACGCCGTTCTTCTCGTCGAAGAACTTGGTGTTGATGGCTTCCCAGCCGCCGAGGTCACCGTCGATGGTGAAGAGCTTGGACGGCGTCGGGAACGGGTCCGACGGATCGTTCGCGCCCTTGACCTTGCCGACCTTCACGTCGGGGCTGATCGGACGGAAGCCCTTCGAGACGTACAGCTCCTGGCCCTCCTCGCTGAGCACGAAGTCGAGGAACGCCTTTGCCTTCGGGTCGGCCTTCTTGGTGACGGCGCCGGGGTTCTCGATCAGCAGCGTCTCGTCCGGGACGACGTAGTCGAACTTCTCGCCCTGCTGGCGGGCCAGGATCGCCTCGTTCTCGTACGAGATGAGGACGTCGCCGGTGCCGGCCTGGAAGGCTGCGGTGGCGTCGCGGCCCGAGCCCGGGAGCGCGGCGACGTTCTTGAAGAACTTCGTCAGGTACGCCGTGCCGGCGGCGTCGCCGCCGTCTGCCGCAGCCTGCTGCCACCCGGCGAGGATGTTCCACCGTGCAGCGCCGGACGAGCCCGGGTTGGGGGTGACGATGGAGACGCCCGGCTTCACGAGGTCGTCCCAGGTCTGGATGTTCTTGGGGTTGCCCTCGCGCACCACGAGCACGACGACGGAGTCCGTCACGATGCCCTTGTGCTCGCCGTCGTCCCAGGTGTCCTCGACCAGTCCCGCCTCGACCAGGCGTGTCACGTCCGGTGTGACGGAGAAGTGCACGTAGTCGGCCTTCAGCCCGCCGGCGACGGCGCGGCTCTGGTCGCCGGACGCGCCGTACGACTCCTTCCAGACGACACCCTTGCCCTCGTCGGTCTTCGCAAACTCCTTCTGGGCGGCGTTGTTGCCCGCCTTGGGGACCGCGAAGCCGACCAGCGACAGCGTTGTGCTGGAGCTGTCGGCGTCGGCGCCACCGCACGCCGACAGCCCCAGCGCGGCGGCGAGCGCGGTGGTTGCGGCGATCAGGCGGGTTGCCCGCTTCCGAGTGAACATGTCGTGCCTTTCGACGTGCGCCTTGTGCGCTGTAGCCAGTGAGTTACTAATCCCGAGTAGATTACTCGACTATAGCGACACAGGGGCATGCAGGCGCCGATTCTCACGATGTGGGCGCGGCGCCGTCGCAGCCCCTCAGCTCAGGGGAATACGACGGTCCGGGAGCCGTTGAGCAGGACGCGCTGCTCGGCGTGCAGGCCTACGGCCCGCGAGAGCACACGGGTCTCGACGTCGCGGCCCGCCTGCACGAGCGAGGCCGGGTCCTGCTGGTGAGCGACCCGGGTGACGTCCTGCTCGATGATCGGGCCCTCGTCGAGGTCGGCGGTCACGTAGTGGGCCGTGGCGCCGATGAGCTTGACGCCGCGCTCGTACGCCTGGTGGTACGGCTTTGCGCCCTTGAAGCTCGGCAGGAAGCTGTGGTGGATGTTGATCGCCCGTCCCTGGAGCCGCCGGCAGGCGTCGTCGGACAGGATCTGCATGTAGCGCGCCAGGACCACGAGGTCGATCCCCAGCTCGTCGACGAGGCCGAACACCTGCTCCTCGGCCGACGCCTTCGTGGCTGCCGTCACCGGCACGTGGTGGAACGGGACGTCGTACGACCTCGCCAGCCGCTCGAGGGTCGTGTGGTTGGAGACCACGGCGCCGATCTCGATGTTGAGAGCGCCGATGCTCTGCCGGAACAGGAGGTCGTTGAGGCAGTGACCCTCCTTGGAGACCATCACCAGCGTCCGGCACGGCGCCTCGGCCACGACCAGGCTCCACGTCATCGCGTGCTCGTCGGCCACCGGAGCGAACCCGCCTCGGAGCGCGTCCACGTCGTACGGGTCACCGACGCTCTCGAAGTGCACCCGCAGGAAGAACCGTCGCGCCGTCGCGTCCGTGAACTGCTGCGCGTCCACGATGTTGCCTCCGCGGTCCACGATCCACGACGAGATGGCGTGCACCAGCCCCGGGCGATCGGGGCAGGTCAGGGTCAGGACGTACGTGGAGGTGGTGGTGGACATGCCGCACAGCGTACGGCGGGCCCACCGTGCGGATGCGCGACAGCCCCCTGGCCACGGGGCCAGAGGGCTGTCGGAGAGTGCGTGCGGAGGGTCAGGCCTGCTGCGCCGGCCCCTGCTGTGCCTGCTGCTCGGCGACCTGGGAACGGACCTCGTCCATGTCGACCTCGCGTACGGCGTCGATCACCTGGTCGAGCGCCTGTGCGGGCAGCGCCCCGGGCTGGTTGAAGAGGAGGATGCCGTCACGGAAGGCCATCAGCGTCGGGATCGAGGTGATCTGGAGCGCACCGGCGAGATCCTGCTCCGCCTCGGTGTCGACCTTGGTGAACTTGATGTCCTCGTTCTTCTCGGCCGCGGCCTCGAACACGGGGGCGAACTGGCGGCACGGGCCGCACCAGGAGGCCCAGAAGTCCACCAGCACGATGCCGTCGGAGGAGATGGTGTCCATGAAGCTGTCGGAGGTCAGGGCAGTGGTTGCCATGTCACGTCCATTTCGATCGGGTGCGTCTGTGCGTCTGCGGTGTTCAACAGCGGACGGGCCCGCAGGATTCCCACCCGTACCTCCACCCTAGGCAGCCGCCAGGTCACAGTGCTTGGATGCATGTGCCAGAGCACATCGGAGCGGGTGATGGAGGCGCAGCATGCGGACGGGGGACCGCCACCCGGCACGCCATCGCAGTGCGGTGTCGAAACCGCGCGAGCCGCTGACCCGTTCCGAGGCGTTCCAGGTGGTGATGCTTGTGGTCATGGGTGTCCTCTTCATCACGGCGGTGGGATGGCTGCTTGTCGACAAGGACACAGCGTGGGTCCTCATGGTGACCGCCATGGTCCTGAGCGCGGTCGCGAGGGTTGCCGGCCACGCGTCCCGCTGGGGCCATTCGCGGAGAGTCGACACGAGTGGGCTGACGGGCGGCCAGGGCGAAGACTAGGGTTCGGCCATGGCTCGCGGCGACGCTCACCGGCGAGACGCCGTGCTGTGGGCTTGGGTGGTCGCTCGCAGGCTGATGGTGGCAGCGGGGGTGGTGCTCTTCCTCGCCCTGCTGCCGATCAGATCGCTGCGTCCCTACGACGACGCCCTGGTCCTGCTCGCGGCGACGATACTCATGGGATCGTCGGTCGTGGTGAGCGCGTCGAGGTCGTCCCGCTCCGGTCGGCGGACCTGGGAAGTCTGGCTCGGACGTGTCGCGATCACGCTGGTCGGGTCTGGCCTCGCCCTGAAAGCCCTCAGCTTCTACTCCGCGCCCCCACGCACTCGTTTCGCGTTCCTCACCGCCGGAATCGTCGTGTTCACGATTGGTCTCCTGCTGGAAGACACGCTGACCGGCGAGGCGCGTGTGAAAGAGCGCCAGCGCGACCGGGATTACCTGGAGTACGAGGCGCACCGTCGTCAGACATCCGCGAGCGGGTGAAACGTACGGGCTCGAGCGGTGGCGAGCCGTACCGCCGCGGCGCGCTCAGGCGTCGGCGAACCGGTGAGGGTGCGCCGGATAGACGCCCATGACCTGAACGTCGGTCGAGAAGAACGCCAGCTCCTCCAGTGCGCGGGCCAACGCCGGCTCTTCGGGATGGCCGTCGACCTCGGCGAGGAACATCGTCGCCGTGAAGGTGCCGCCGACCATGTAGCTCTCGAGCTTG
>NZ_JARBCJ010000181.1:298-6336 GCF_028803055.1 Mumia sp. | reverse complement strand
GGTGATCAGCCGCAGCGGGTCGACGTCTCGCTCGGTGAGCTCGTCGCGCGACTCCACGCGATAGACGAGGTGGATCCGGCGGCCTCGCGCCAGCGCGTCGGCAACGCGCTCGTGGGCGGCGGACTGCGCGTCGTCGACCAGGACCTCCGCGGCGTCCACGCCGTGCTCGGAGTCGCCGGTGGCAGCGAGCAGCTTGGCCAGTGCGGACTCGATCGCGGGCTGGTCCTGGCCACCGGCGGTCTCGCGCAGGGCGCGCAGAGCGGTGATGAGCGACGCGGCCTCGTAGCCGTTGAGCCGCAGCGGACGCCCGAGGAAGTCGGCGTTGTCGAGATAGACGACGCCGTCGACCTCGAGGGCGTCCATGTCGATGTCGATCATCTCGCCGGTCACCGCCTCGGGGAGGCCGCAGAACCACAAGACGTTGAGGTCCTTGACGATCTGCGCCCGAGGTACTCCGAAGACCTCGGCCACCTCCGCCACCGGCACGCCGTCGTTGGTGCGCAGGTACGGGACGAGCGCGAGCATGCGCTCGATCTGCTTCGCCGACGGGCTCACAGGTGTGCCACCTCCAGGACGCGGGCGAGTCGGGTCCGCACCTCGGCGCGCAGCTCAGGCGGCGAGACGGCCACCGCGTCGGCGCCGTACGAGGCGATCTCGGTCGCCAGCTCACCCACCGAGCCGTACGGCAGCTCGATCTGGTCCCATCCGTCCTCGGTGGGCTCCTGGGCGGTGGCCCGGCGGCGCAGGCCGAGACCGCGACCCTTGCGGACCCGGACCACCGCGTCGGCGGTCGGTGGCGCGGGGAACAGGGATGCGGCGATCTCCCGGACGTCGGCGTCGTCGGGGACGTCGAACTCACGGGGAGAGCCCGCGGCTCGGACGTCGCCCACCACCCGGCTGAGCCGGAAGAGACGCTGGTCGGCGCGCTCGCGGTCGTAGCCGACGAGGTACCAGCGGCCGTGCCAGGAGACGAGCCGCCACGGCTCGACGACCCGCTGAGCCTGCGCACCGTCGGCCCGCTCGTAGAGGAACGTCACGGGCGTACGGCTGACGACCGCCTCCCAGATCGGCTCGAAGGCCGGCTCGCTCGCTGCAAGCCGGGGCTCGACGCCCGAGAGAGCCTCAGGATCGACGGGCACACCGGCGGCAAGGAGCTTGCGCAGCGCCACCGCCGTCGCCTCGCCGAGGCGTGCACTCTGCCAGACCCGGGCCGCGACGCCGAGCACCGCGGCCTCCGACGGCTCGAGGTCGATCGGCGGGAGCTCGAACTCCTCACGCCGGATCCGGTAGCCGGGCTCGACCCCGTGGTACGACTCGGTCTCGCCGACCTCGATCGTGATCCCGATCGTCCGCAGGGAATCCTTGTCGCGCTCGAACATGCGGTCGAACGCGGTGTCGGACTGCCCCCGGTAGGGCTCGATGACCTCGCGGATGCGGGACTTCGGGAGATAGGTCGGTGTCACCAGGAGGGCGATGAGGAGATTCATCAGCCGCTCGGTCGTGCGTGGTGCCACCAGGTGCTCCTCGTCGGGTCGGACCAGCAGGTCAGCCAACAAACTACATCGTCCGACCCGACGCGGTGGAGCGCCGCGGCGAGGTTACGGCGCCGGGGCCGGGGCCGGGGTCGCAGGCGCCGGCTTGCCCTTCTTGACGAGGTCGACCACGAAGATGAGCGAGTCACCACCGCTGATCCCGCCCTGAGGGTTGCCCGTAGAGCCGTAGCCGTCGGTGTACGGCATGGTGACCAGCACGCGGCTGCCGTACTTCTGGCCGACGAGGCCGGTGATGAAGCCCGGGATCATCTGCCCCGGTGCCAGCTGGAAGTCGACCGTGTCGCCGCGCTTGTACGAGCTGTCGAAGGTCTTGCCGTCGCGCCCGTTGACGCCGAGGTAGCGGACGGTGACGGTGTCGTTCTCCTTGACGGTCGCGGCCTTCTTGCTCTTGGCCGGGATGACGACCTTGGACTCGGTCTTGGCCACGACGAGCGGCTTCTTCGCGAGGGTCACGGTGGGCTGCTTGCCCCAGGCGCCCGTGACCTTCACGTCGGCGATGGACCCGTTGGGCTTGGGCGCCTCCCACTTGGAGAGGACGTCGGCGACGACCAGGAGCGTCTCGTCCCCCTGCTCGGTGCCCTTCTCGGCGCCGAGGTCTTCGCCGGTCACACCGACCAGGACGCGCGTGCCGAACGGCTTGCCGATCACGGCGGGAGAGATGATCTTGTCCTGCTCCTTGCTCATCGGGGTCGCCCCTGTGGCGTCGCCCTTGAACGTGTTGCTGGCCTCCTTGCCGTCCTTGGCCTGCACGAGCACGTACTTCATGACGACCTCGTCGCCGTCGGCGACCTTCGCCCCGTCTCCCTCGGTGATGACCCGGGTGGTGACCTTGTCGACCTTCACGCCCTTGGCGTTCTCGATCTTCGGGGCCTCACCGACCTTGCCGGTGACCTTGACCGCGTCGAGAGAACCGGCGTCCGCGTCGTCGTCACCTCCCCCGCCACAGGCGGCTGTGAGGACGAGTACGGGAGCGATGAGAACGGCTGCTAGGCGGCGCACGCGGCGGCGACCTTTCACTGGGGAGCGGGACAACGTCGACAACGGTAGCCGACGAACCTCAAAATTAGATGAGGGAGCCTGAGAACGCTGGTCACATCCCGTCGATGAGCTTCTGGACGCGCTCGTCGTGGGATCGGAACGGATCCTTGCAGAGCACGGTCCGCTGGGCCTGGTCGTTGAGCTTGAGGTGCACCCAGTCCACCGTGAAGTCACGCCGGCGTTCCTGCGCGCGCTTGATGAACTCCCCGCGCAGCCGGGCGCGCGTCGACTGCGGCGGCTTGGACTTCGCCTCGAAGATCGACAGGTCGTCGGTGACCCGGGCGACCGCGCCCTGGCGTTCGAGCAGGTAGTAGAGACCCCGGTCGCGCAGGATGTCGTGGTAGGCCAGGTCCATCTGAGCGATGCGCGGGTGGCTCCAGGTCAGGTCGTTCTTCTCGCGGTAGCGGTCGAGCAGGCGGTACTTGATGACCCAGTCGATCTCGCGCTCGACGAGCGAGAGGTCCTCGGACTCCACCGCCTTGAGGGTCCGCTCCCAGAGCTCGAGCGCCCGCGCGGCCACCGGGTCGTCCGGGTCGTGCCGGTCGACGAACGCGCGAGCCTTGCCGAGGTATTCCGCCTGGATCTCCAACGCCGACAGCTCGCGCCCGTTGGCCAGCGAGACCTTGCGCCGACCCGTCATGTCGTGGGAGATCTCGCGGATCGCGCGGATGGGGTTGTCGAGCGTCAGGTCGCGCATCGGGATGCCCGCCTCGATCATGCGCAGCACGAGGTGGGTCGTCGCCACCTTGAGCAGCATGGTGGTCTCGCTCATGTTGGAGTCGCCGACGATCACGTGGAGCCGGCGATAGCGCTCGGCGTCGGCGTGCGGCTCGTCGCGGGTGTTGATGATCGGTCGCGACCGCGTGGTCGCCGACGACACGCCCTCCCAGATGTGCTCCGCGCGCTGCGACACCGAGAACATCGCCCCTCGTGGCGTCTGCTGGACCTTGCCGGCCCCGCAGATGATCTGTCGCGAGACGAGGAACGGGATCAGGATGTCCGCGATCCGGCTGAACTCGCCGTCGCGCGAGACGAGGTAGTTCTCGTGACACCCGTAGGAGTTGCCGGCCGAGTCGGTGTTGTTCTTGAAGAGATAGATGTCGCCGAGGATCCCGTCCTCGCGCAACCGCGTCTGGGCGTCGAGGAGGAGGCCCTCGAGCACCCGCTCCCCCGCCTTGTCGTGGGTGACGAGCTCGACGATGTCGTCGCACTCCGGCGTCGCGTACTCCGGGTGGCTGCCGACGTCGAGGTAGAGGCGCGCTCCGTTGCGCAGGAACACATTGCTGCTGCGGCCCCAGGAGACGACCCGGCGGAAGAGATAGCGGGCCACCTCGTCGGGCGACAGGCGTCGTTGTCCGCGGAACGTGCACGTGACGCCGTACTCGTTCTCGATGCCGAAGATCCGTCGCTCCACGCCTCCACCCTATGCCGGAAACGGTCGGCGCACTCTGTGCTTCGCGGCGGCCTCGCCGGGCAAATTCCGGTCGAGTTCCGTCGGCGGCGTGTGGGACGCTGGAGTGGTGTTCCTAAGAGGAACACGTTGGCGTGCGCAACGACACGAGGTGGGAGACATGGCCAGCGGAATCGCGATCGAGACGCATGAGCTCGTGAAGACGTACGGGGACAAACCGGCGGTGGACGGCATCAACCTCCGTGTGCCCGAGGGCGGCGTCTACGGCTTCCTGGGACCCAACGGAGCCGGCAAGACCACGACGATCCAGATCCTCGCGACTCTCCTGCGTCCTGACGGCGGCTCGGCACGCGTGCTGGGCCACGACGTGGTCTCAGAAGCCGACGCCGTACGCAGCGTGGTGAGCCTGACCGGCCAGTACTCGTCGGTCGACGAGGACCTCACCGGCCGCGAGAACCTTCAGCTCCTCGGCCGCATCCTCGGGTTCTCCCGGGCGCAGGCACGGATCCGGTGCGACGACCTCCTGGAGGCCTTCGGGCTGACCGACGCCGCCAACCGCCAGGTCAAGCGCTACTCCGGCGGCATGCGACGCCGGCTCGACATCGCCGCGAGCATCGTGGTCACCCCGCAGATCCTCTTCCTCGACGAGCCGACGACCGGGCTCGACCCCCGCAGCCGGATCCAGGTGTGGGACATCGTCCGGTCGCTGACGGCACGCGGTACGACCGTGCTGCTGACCACGCAATACCTCGACGAGGCCGACCAGCTCGCCGGGCGTATCGCCGTGATCGACACCGGCAAGGTCATCGCGGAGGGCACCAGCAGCCAGCTCAAGTCCGAGGTCGGCTCCGGGGCGCTCCACGTCCACCTCCACGATCCCGCCGACCGGCCGCGGGCGATCGACGTGCTCACGCGCGCCCTCGGCGACGAGGTCGTCCCAGGAGCCGACGCCGCCGATGTCACCGGCCGGGTGGACGACCGCACCAAGGTCCCCGCCGCGCTCGCCACCCTCGCCGCCGACGGCGTCGAGCTTGCCGGCTTCAGCTACGGGCAGCCGACCCTCGACGAGGTGTTCCTCGCCCTCACCGGCCATCCGGCCGAGGAGACGGCGCCCTCGGATGCAGACACCGAAGGAGCGATGGCATGACGACCACGACGACGGGCACCACCGACTCCCAGATCGTGCCCGCCAAGCTCGACGCCGTCCTCGCCTCCGGGCCCCGCCCTCCGCGGGCCGGCGCGGTGACGACGTCGCTGGCGTTCGGCTGGCGGGCGATCCTGCGCATCAAGCACGTGCCGGAGCAGCTGTTCGACGTGACGCTGTTCCCGATCATCTCCGTCCTGATGTTCACCTATCTGTTCGGCGGGGCGATCGCGGGCTCGACCAGCACCTATCTCCAGTTCCTGCTGCCGGGCATCCTGGTCCAGACGGTCGTGATGATCACGATGTACACCGGCGTCGCGATCAACACCGACATCGAGAAGGGCGTCTTCGACCGGATCCGGACCCTGCCGATCTGGCGCCCCTCAGCCCTGGTCGGAGCACTCCTCGGCGACGCCGTCCGCTACACGCTCGCGTCGTTGTTCGTCGTCGCGCTCGGGCTGATCCTGGGCTACCGCCCCGGGGGTGGAGCGATCGGCGTCGTCGCCGGCATCGCGGTGCTGATGGTGTTCTGCTTCGCGTTCAGCTGGATCTGGACGTGGGTCGGGCTCCTGGCCCGCAGCCCGCAGTCGGTGATGGGGATCAGCATGATGGTGCTGTTCCCGCTGGCGTTCCTGAGTCCCGTGTTCGTCGATCCGTCGACGATGCCCAACTGGCTGCAGGCGTTCGTCGAGGTCAATCCGATCTCGCACGCCGTCTACGCCGTGCGCGGACTGATGTCGGGCGACGCGGTCGGCGACGAGGTGATGTGGACCTTCGCCGCGGCTGCCGTGATCGTCCTGATCTTCGCGCCGCTCACGATGCGGGCGTACGGCCGCCGCCGCTGACCTCGCAGCTGTCGGGGGGCCGGGGGGCCCCCCCCCCCCCCCACACC
>NZ_JARBCJ010000181.1:0-288 GCF_028803055.1 Mumia sp. | reverse complement strand
GGGCGCCCTCTGGGGGGGGGGTGCGGCCCCCCCGCCTCCCCCGGGCGGGGGGGGGGGGCGGGCCCCCCCCCCCGCCCCCCCGACAGCTCAGGCGGAGGCGAGCGCCGCGTCGACCTGAGCGTCCGTCAGGCGCTTGAACTTGCGCGGCCGGGTGCGGGTGCGGTCGAGCACCGCGACCTCGAGCTGGTCGGCGGTGAGCACGCGCGGCGTGGTGTCGTCGTGGCCCAGAGCCTTGGCGGCGAGGGTGATCGCAGCCTCGAGCGCGAGTCCCTCCGTGTAGTGGTCCTT
>NZ_JARBCJ010000180.1:0-6357 GCF_028803055.1 Mumia sp. | reverse complement strand
GGCGGGCGTACTTGTTGTGCGAGTCGGCGCCCATCGGGCCGGGACGATAGAGCGCACCGACGGCGGAGATGTCCTCGAAGCTGTCGGGGCGCATGCTCCGCAGCAGGGCTCGCATGGGGCCGCCGTCGAGCTGGAAGACGCCGAGGGTGTCGCCGCGCGACAGCAGCGCGAAGGTCTCCTCGTCGCTCAGCTCGAGGTCCTCGAGGACGACCTCCTCGCCACGGTTGGCGCGGATGTTGTCGAGGGCGTCGTCGAGGACCGTGAGGTTGCGCAACCCCAGGAAGTCCATCTTGATCAGTCCGAGCGCCTCGCACGTCGGGTAGTCGAACTGGGTGATGATCGCGCCGTCCTGCTCCCGCTTCATCACCGGGATGATGTCGAGCAACGGCTCGCTCGACATGATGACGCCGGCGGCGTGGACGCCCCACTGACGCTTGAGGCCCTCGAGGCCGACCGCCGTGTCGACCACGCGCTTGGCGTCGGGGTCGGTGTCATAGAGCGACCGGAACTCGCCGCCCTCGTTGTAGCGGGCGTGCCCGGCGTTGAAGATCTCCTTGAGCGGGACGTCCTTGCCCATGATCACCGGCGGCATCGCCTTGGTGATCCGCTCTCCCATGGAGAACGGGTAGCCCAGCACGCGCGACGCGTCCTTGACGGCCTGCTTGGACTTGATCGTGCCGTAGGTGACGATCTGCGAGACGCGGTCGTCGCCGTACTTGTCGGTGACGTAGCGGATGACCTCGCCGCGCCGACGCTCATCGAAGTCGACGTCGAAGTCGGGCATCGAGACACGGTCGGGGTTGAGGAACCGCTCGAAGATCAGGCCGTGGACGATCGGGTCCAGATCGGTGATGCGCATCGCGTACGCGACCATCGATCCGGCGCCGGAGCCTCGGCCGGGCCCCACCCGGATGCCGTTCTCCTTGGCCCAGTTGATGAAGTCGGCAACGACGAGGAAGTATCCGGCGAAGCCCATCTTGAGGATGACATCGACCTCGAAGTCGGCGCGGGCCCGCACCTCCTCCGTGATGCCCTGGGGGTAGCGCTCAGCCAGCCCGCGGTCGACCTCCTTGAGGAGCCACGTCTCCTCCGATTCGCCCTCGGGGACCGGGAACCGCGGCATGAAAGTGCCGTTGCCCTCGGTGAACTCGACCTCGCACCGCTGCGCGATCAGCAGTGTCGTGTCGCACGCCTCGGCCAGACCGGCGTCCTGCTCCCAGATCTGCCGCATCTCCTGCGGCGACTTGATGTAGTAGCCGTTGCCGTCGAACTTGAACCGCGTCGGGTCGGCCAGCGTCTTGCCGGACTGCACGCACAGCAGCGCCTCGTGCGCCGTGCTGTCCTCCGGGTTGGTGTAGTGCGAGTCGTTGGTGGCGACGAGGCGGAGGTCGAGGTCCTTGGCGAGGCGCAGGAGGTCGTCCCGGACCCGCGTCTCGATCGAGAGGCCGTGGTCCATGAGCTCGACGAAGAAGTTGTCACGGCCGAAGATGTCCATGAACTCAGCGGCGGACTGGCGAGCCCTCGCGTAGTCGCCGATGCGGAGCCACGTCTGCACCTCGCCGGACGGGCACCCGGTCGTCGCGATGAGCCCCTCGGCGTACTCGGCGAGAAGCTCGCGGTCGGCACGGGGCTTGTAGAAGAAGCCCTCGAGCGAGGACCGCGACGACAGCCGGAACAGGTTGTGCATCCCGGTGGTGCTCTCGGCGAGCAGCGTCATGTGCGTGAACGCACCGCCGCCCGAGACGTCGTCACCGCCGCCCTTGTTCCACTGGACGCGCTTGCGCTCCGAACGGTGGGTGTCGGGGGTGAGGTAGGCCTCCATGCCGATGATCGGCTTGACCCCGGCCGCCTTCGCCTTGGCGTAGAAGTCGTACGCCCCGAACACGTTGCCGTGGTCGGTCATCGCGATGGCGTCCATCCCGAGCTCGGCCGTCCGCGCGAACATCTCGGTCAGCCGGGCCGCCCCGTCGAGCATGGAGTACTCGGTGTGGACGTGCAGGTGCACGAACGAGTCGGCGCTCGACATCGGGGTGGGGCCTCCTGGAAGAACGGGCCGGCGAGGGGGTCGATGACAGCCTACGACCACCGACCGACACCCGGGACGAGGCTCGCGGGGTGGTCTCGATCGGTGGTCGGCAGGTGTCAGTCGGCGTTGCGGATGACCTCGAGCGCACGCTCCAGGTCATCGGGGTACGGCGAGGTGAACGTCACCCAGTCACGGGTCCGAGGATGCTCGAAGCCGAGCCTGTGGGCGTGCAGCCACTGGCGCTCGAGCCCCACCCGCTTGGTCAGCGTGGGGTCCGAGCCATAGAGCGGGTCACCGACGCACGGGTGCTTCAGCGCGGCCATGTGGACTCGGATCTGGTGCGTACGACCGGTCTCGAGCTTGATCTCGAGGAGGCTCGCGAAGCGGTGCGCCTCGAGCGTCTCGTAGTGCGTCACGCTGGCCCGTCCGTCGGCCATCACGGCGAACTTCCAGTCGTGCTTCGGGTGGCGGGCGATCGGGGCGTCGACCGTGCCCTCGAGCGGGTCCGGGTGCCCCTGCACCATCGCGTGGTAGGTCTTGTCGACCTCGCGCTCGCGGAAGGCGCGCTTGAGGACGGTGTAGGCGTGCTCCGACTTCGCGACGACCATCAGCCCGCTGGTCCCGACGTCGAGCCGCTGGACGATGCCCTGTCGCTCCGGGGCACCCGAGGTGCTGATCCGGAAGCCGGCGCCGGCCAGGTGACCCACGACGGTCGGCCCGGTCCACCCGACGCTGGGGTGGGCGGCGACCCCCGCCGGCTTGTCGACGACGACGATCTCGTCGTCGTCGTGGACGATGCGGAGGTCGTCGACGATCTCGGGGACAACCTCGGCGACGTCGCGCTGCCGCGGGATCTCGACCTCCAGGAACGCCCCGGCCTCGACGCGGTCCGACTTGGACGCCGGCTTGTGGTCCACCGTGACCAGGCCGTCGGCGACGAGCTCGGCGACACGGCTGCGCGAGAGGCCCAGGAGGCGGGCCAGCGCGGCGTCGAGCCGCTCGCCCGCGAGCCCGTCCGGGACGAAGTAGGCACGCTGCTCCGCGGCTGCGGCGGGGCCGGTCATGGCGCTTCCGGCTCGGAGCCGGCCTTCTTGGCTGCCCGGGTGCCGTCGAGACCGACACCGCGGACGGTCTGCAGGACGATGATGACCGCCGCGATGTTGATCATCACGTCGGCGATGTTGAAGACCGGCCAGTTGGGTGGCCAGTCGGGGAACTGCAGAAAGTCGACGACGTGGCCCTCGAGCGGCGAGGGCTCTCGGAAGATCCGGTCGGTCAGGTTGCCCAGGGCGCCTGCCAGGAGGAGACCCAGTCCGACGGCCCACAAGGGGTCGCGCAGCTGTCGGGCCATCCGGATCACGACCACGCACACCGTGATGGCGATGAGCGTGAGCACGATCGTGAACCCGGTCGCCATCCCGAAGGCGGCGCCCGGGTTGCGCAGGAAGGTGAGGTGGAGCACGTGCGGCACGAGGACGACGGGGTCGGCGTCCTCGAGGCGTGCGACGGCGATGATCTTGGTGATGAGGTCGGTGAGGTAGCCGACCAGCGCGACCACCGCGAACAGCACGATCCGTCGGGACCGTGCTGGGGGGTGGTCGGCGTCGTGATCGGGGGTCAGCGACGTTCCTCGCGTTGCTTGCATGTCATGCACAGTGTGGCACGGGGGAACGCCATCAGCCGCATCTTCCCGATCGGCTGACCGCAGATCTCGCAGTTGCCGTAGGTGCCGGCCTCGATCCGGGCGAGGGCCTTCTCCACCTGGAGGAGAAGCTCGCGGTGGTTCGCGGCGAGCGACATCTCCGCGTCGCGCTCGAGGGACGTGGAGCCCACGTCGGCCTGGTCGTTGCCCGCCCCGTCTACTCCCCCGCTGAGGAGGTCGGCGAGTCCACGCTCGGCCACCTGGATCTCGTCCAGGAGTCGGGTCCGGTCGGCCTCCAGCGCGGCTCGGACCTCCGAAATCTCGTCGGCGGACCAGGGAGCCTCGTCGGCCTTGACAGCCAAGGAGCCGGTCGTCGTCGGGTTCGTCACAGTTCTCGGTGCTCCTGTCGTACGGGGTCGCTTCGCGGCGCCCTTGGCTGGTGTCTTCTTCGCGGTCGCCTTCTTGGCCGGCGCCGCCTTCTTCGCGGTCGCCTTCTTGGCCGGCGCCGTCTTCTTGGCGGTCGTCTTCTTAGCCGCCGGCGACTTCTTGGCGGTCGTCTTCTTAGCCGCCGCCTTCGTGGCGGTCGCCTTCTTGACCGGCGCCGCCTTCTTGGCCGCCGGCGCCTTCTTCAGGGTCGCCTTCTTGGCCGGCGCCGCCTTCGTGGCGGTCGTCGTCGTGGCCGGCGCCTTCTTCGAGGGCGTCGCCTTGCTCGCCACCTTGCGTGCGGCACCCTTCACGGCTGCCACGCCGCGCGACGCGGCACTGCGCTTGCTGGTCTTGGTCGTGCTCGCCATCTCTGGCCCCCTCGATGTGCACGAAATGCCACACATCGAGGCCATCCGCTCGGGATCGCCTCGATGTGACGTGGTGCCCGAACAATAGGCGGGCGTTCGGCCGTTCACAAGCCGATTTGCCTGTGTCGCCCGCTCTGCCCGACTCCTGGCGCGCTGCACTAGACTGGTGTCCGCCGCAGGCATCGACGAGGACGCGCGGCGTACGTCTCCTGAGCACGAGCGATCCGGGGTTGGTGCGAGCCCGGAGCTTAGCCGTACGCCGTATCACCTCGGAGCCGCCGGAAGAACGGCGCACACCGTGCGCTCACTAGACCCGCGCAGCGGCAGACCAGAGAGGGTGGGCGGATCGTCGTCCACCAAGGAGGGTGGTACCGCGGGGCCGAGCGCCTCGTCCCTTCGCCGAGCCGAAGCTTTCGTGACTTGTCGGAGGAAGACCGTGACCGCCGCGTACCCCGCTGTTCCCGCCCACGTGGACCTACCCGCCATGGAGCGCGACATGATCGCGCTCTGGGAGCGGGAAGGCACCTTCGAGACCTCGCTCGAACAGCGCGACGGCGCCCCGCGCTGGACGTTCTACGAGGGGCCTCCGACCGCCAACGGCACGCCGGGCGTCCACCACGTCGAGGCACGGGTCTTCAAGGACGTGTTCCCGCGGTTCCGCACGATGCAGGGCTACCTGGTCGAGCGCAAGGGCGGCTGGGACTGCCACGGCCTCCCCGTCGAGATCGCCGTCGAGAAGGAGCTCGGCTTCAACGGCAAGCCCGACATCGAAGCCTTCGGTGTCGCCGAGTTCAACGCGAAGTGCCGCGAGGCGGTGCTGCGCAACGTCGGCCTGTTCGAGCAGATGACCGAGCGGATGGGCTACTGGGTCGACACCGACAACCCGTACCGCACGATGGACACGCCGTACGTCGAGAGCGTCTGGTGGGCTCTGCAGCAGATCTTCGACAAAGGGCTGCTCGCGGAGGACTACCGCGTGGCGCCGTACTGTCCGCGATGCGGCACCGGCCTGAGCGACCATGAGGTCGCCCAGGGGTACGAGTCGGTCGTCGACCCGTCGGTCTACGTGCGCTTCCCTCTGACCTCTGGTCCCCTGGCCGGCGAGGCGTCGTTGCTGGTCTGGACGACCACGCCGTGGACGCTGGTGTCCAACGCGCTGGTCGCGGCCAAGGCCGACATCACGTACGTGGCGGTCAGCAACGGGCACGAGACGCTCGTCGTCGCCGAGCCCTTGGTCGAGACGGCGCTCGGCGAAGGATGGACGGTCGATGCGCGCTTCGAGGGCGCCGAGCTCGAGGGGTGGACGTATGCGCGCCCGTTCGACCTCGTCGACTGGCCCGACGACAACGCGCACTACGTGGTGACCGAGGACTACGTCACCACCGACGACGGCTCGGGCCTGGTCCACCAGGCGCCAGCGTTCGGCGCGGACGACTTCGCGTCCGGGAAGCGCAACGGCGTGGCGATGGTCAACCCGATCGACCCCACCGGCCACTTCGAGGACGGGCTGGACCTGGTCGGCGGCGCGTTCTTCAAGAAGGCCGACGCGATCCTGGTCGAGGACCTCGAGCGTCGAGGCCTGCTCTTCCGCCACCTCCCCTACGAGCACAGCTACCCGCACTGCTGGCGCTGCCGGAACCCGCTGATCTACAAGGCGGTCTCCTCCTGGTTCGTGGAGGTCACCAAGATCAAGGACCGCATGGTCGAGCTGAACCAGCAGATCAACTGGATCCCGGAGAACGTCAAGGACGGCCAGTTCGGCAAGTGGCTGGAAAACGCCCGCGACTGGTCGATCAGCCGCAACCGCTACTGGGGCAGCCCCATCCCGGTCTGGGTCTCCGACGACCCCAACTACCCGCGCACCGACGTCTACGGTTCGCTGGAAGAGCTCAAGG
>NZ_JARBCJ010000017.1:0-28839 GCF_028803055.1 Mumia sp. | reverse complement strand
CGATGGCGTCCGTGCCGACACCGAGCGCGTCGGCAGCGATCTGCGTCAGGACCGTCCGGGCACCGGTCCCGATGTCCACGGCGCCGATCGCGATGGCGTAGCGCCCGTCGTCGAGCGAGCGGACACGGGCAGCGTTGCCCGGGGACCTCATCGCCGGGTACGTCGCCGAGGCCACGCCGGTGCCGATCCACCAGTCACCGTCGACGGTCGCGCGCGGCGCGGGCGGGCGCGTGTCCCACCCGAACCGGTCCGCCCCTCGCTGCAGGCACTCCACCAGCCTCCGCTCGTTGAACGGCTTGCCCGTCTCCGGATCGACCTCCGGCTCGTTGCGCTCGCGCAGCTCGATCGGGTCGACCCCGACCGCGACCGCGAGCTCGTCCATGGCGGTCTCCTGGGCGTACATCCCGGGCATCTCGCCCGGCGCACGCATCCACGACGGGACCGCCACGTCGAGCCGCGCCAGACGGTGGCTGGTACGGCGGTTCGGCGCGGCGTACATCATCCGGGTCGGCGCCGCCGTCTGCTCGGCGAACTCCCGGATGACCGAGGTCTGCTCCTGCACGGCATGCTCGACCGCGGTCAGGGTCCCGTCCAGGCGGGCACCCAGCCGGAGGTGGGAGAAGGTCGCCGTGCGGTAGCCGGTCAGGGAGAACATCTGCTGCCGGGTCACGGCGAGCCTGACCGGCCGTCCGCCGGTCGTCCGCGCCGCCATCGCCGTGGCGACGACGTGGGCGTGCGCCTCGCCCTTGCTGCCGAACCCGCCGCCGACGTACGGCGCTCGGACCCGCACCTGATCCGGCTCCAGGCCGAGCATCGGCGCGATCGCCTGCACGACACCGTGGACGCCCTGGGTCGAGTCGAACATCGTCAGCGTCGGCCGGCCACCGTCCTCGCTCCACCAGGCCACCGTTGCGTGGGGCTCGAGCGGGTTGTTGTGCTCGTACGGGGTCTTGTAGGTCTCCGCCACGACGACCTCTGCCTCGGACAGCGCCGCGTCGACGTCGCCCTCGGAGGTGTCGGTGTCCATCGAGGGGTTGACGACCTCGGGCTTGTCGTCGGCGTTGTCCTCGCGCAGCTCGGCCTCGTGCGGCTCGGCGCGATAGCGGACGTGGACGAGCGCCGCACCCTCCCGCGCAGCCTCGGACGTCTCGGCGAGCACGAGCGCGACGATCTGGCCGCGGAAGCCGACCGCGTCGTCCTGGAGGATCGCGAGCTCGCCGTTGCTGGTGTCCTCCAGCCGCGGCGCGTTCGTGTGGTCGAGCACCGCCACCACACCGGGGTGCGACGTGGCGGCGCCACCGTCGACGTCGACGACCCGGCCCTTGGCGATCGTGGACGTCACGAGCCACAGGTGCAGGGGATCGGTGACGCCGTCCGGCTCGCCGTGCTCCACCGCGTACGCCGCCCGGCCGGTGACCTTCTCGACACCGTCGACCCGGCGCAGGTCGGACCCGACCGCGTGGGCGTCGATCGGCCTCGTCGGGTGCTCGATCATCGCGTCCGCCCCTCCGCCAGGGCGAGGAGCGTCCACGCCGTCGTCCGTCGGAGCATGGCCGGCTTGAAGGCCGTCTCGTCGTCGGTCTGCGCGTCGGCGAGCTCGTCCTCGACGGCGGCGACGACCGCCTCCTCGGTCAGCTCCTGTCCACGCAGCAGCGCCTCCGCCCGTTCGGCCCGCCACGGCTTGTGAGCGACGCCTCCCCACGCGATCCGGACGTCGTCCACGAGCCCGTCTTCGATCGTGAGCACGGCAGCCACCGACACCAGCGCGAAGGCGTACGAGGCCCGGTCGCGGACCTTGCGGTACGTCGAGCGGTGCCCGGCCGCCGACCACGGGACCTCGACGGCCGTCACGAGGTCGGCGGGGTCGAGCACGGTGTCACGCTCGGGATGGTGGCCGGGCAGCCGGTGGAGGTCGCGGAGCGGCACCCGCCGTTCACCCTCGACGCCGAGCACGATCACCGTCGCGTCGAGAGCCGCGAGCGCCACGGCGAGGTCGCTGGGGTGGGTCGTCACGCACGCCTCGCTGGCGCCGAGGATCGCGTTGTACCTGCCGTACCCGCCGATGGCCGAGCAGCCACTGCCAGGGTCGCGCTTGTTGCAGGGGGTGGTCACGTCCTGGAAGTAGACGCACCGGGTCCGCTGCAGCAGGTTGCCGCCGGTCGTCGCCTGGTGGCGGAGCTGGCCGGAGGCGCCGGCCAGGAGGGCGCGCGCCATCACCTCGAACCGCGACCTCACCGACGGGTGCGCGGCGAGGTCGCTGTTGCGGACGTTCGTGCCGATCCGCAGACCGGCGCCGTGCTCGTCGTCGTACTCCTCGATGCGGTCCAGCGGCAACCGGCTCACGTCCACCAGGACCTCGGGCTCGGCGACGCCCAGCTTGAGGTGGTCGACGAGGTTGGTGCCCCCGGCGAGGAACCGTGCCCGCGGATTGCCCGCCACCGCCCGGACGGCCTCCTGCGCATCGGTCGGCCGGACGTAGTCGAAGGCCCTCATGCCTGTGCCGCCTCACGCACCGCGGCGAGAATGCCGGGGTACGCTCCGCAGCGGCACAGGTTGCCGCTCATCCGCTCGCGGATCTCATCGTCGTCGAGCTCGACGTCGCCCTCGAGGTCATCGGTGACGTGGCTGGGGTGTCCCTGCTTCGCCTCCTCGATCACCCCGACCGCGGAGCAGACCTGGCCCGGGGTGCAGTAGCCGCACTGGTAGCCGTCGTGCTCGAGGAACGCCTCGTGGACCGGATGCAGGCCGTCCGCGGCGAGCCCGTCCGAGGTGACGATCTCCGCGCCGTCGAAGGAGACGGCGAGCGCGAGGCAGGTCAGGTGGCGACGTCCGTCCAGGAGCACCGTGCACGATCCGCACTGGCCGTGGTCGCACCCCTTCTTAGGAGAGACGATGCCGAGCCGTTCTCGCAAGGCGTCCAGCAGGGTCGTGCGCGTGTCGACCGTGAGGGTCCGCGACCGACCGTCGACCAACAGCGTGATGTCGGCATCCATGCGGGAGTGGTACCCGGTCGGGCGGGCGTCCATGCCGAGAACGCCTCGCTAGAGTGCTCGCATGTCCGCCCGATCCGACGGTGCCTCCACCCGTGACCGCATCCTCGACGCCTTCGAGATGCTCCTCGTCGAGGGCGGCGGCAGGATCGCCACGCTGGACGCCGTCGCAGCCCGCGCCGAGGTGTCGAAGGGCGGCCTGCTCTACCACTTCCCGAGCAAGGACGCGATGGTCGACGCCATGCTCGACCGGCTCCGAGAGCAGGGCCGCGCCGACGTCCTGAAGATGAAGGACGCCCCGCAGGGACCGGTCCGCTACTACCTGGAGACGTCCGTCGACACCGGGTCGGCGTTCGACCGCGGGCTGATCGCCGCCTCCCGCGTCGCGCAGGACGACGTCCGAGCGCGCGAGACGTTGGCGGAGCTCCGCAACGGGTGGTTCGCCGTCCTGGCCGAGCACTACGGCGACGACGCGCTCGCCCGTACGGTCCAGCTCATCGGTGACGGGCTCTACTTCGACGACACCACGGGTCTCGCGCACAAGCGGTCGCTGGAGCACGTCCGCGACGTCCTCGGCCGCCTCGACGCCCTCTGACGAGACGGGTCAGCGCCGCCCGACGAGGAAGTAGGCGAGCGGCCCGACGGGCTGCACGAAGCATCCGGCGATCCACGCCGCCTTCGGTCCGCGGAGGCGCGTCGAGGGCGTACGGGCGAGGCTCGTCAACGCCGCGGTGGTGAGCACGACCTCGGCAGCTCCCACGAGGACCACGGCACGCCTCTGGCGCGTGGTGAGGTCGGACCATCGTGTCGTCATGCCGTTCACCGTACTCGCGCCCGGCCCGCCGGCGGGTCACTGGCCGGGCGTCACGGCACCCAGAGCGTGCCACCCGCCGCAACCCCGCCGGAGCCGTGGGTGATCGCCGCGACCAGCTCCGCGATCGACGCCACCGCAGCCGGGTGTGCGGCGGCGGTGAGGACGACGTCACCCGCGCCGTAGTCGACGCCGAGGATCGCGACCCCGCGGGCACGCAGCTCGTTCTCGACCTTGCCGACCTCCCCGTGCGAGACCGTGACCTCGACGCGCGTGCGCAGCTCGCGGCGCACGACACCGGCCGCGTCCAGGGCGGCGGCCGTCGTCTCGGAGTAGGCGCGGACCAGCCCACCGGCACCGAGCAGGGTCCCACCGAACCAGCGGGTGACCACCGCGACGACGTCGCGGACCTCACGCCGTACGAGGACCTCGAGCATCGGCGCTCCCGCCGTACCGCTCGGCTCGCCGTCGTCGTTGCTGCGCTGGAGTGCCCCATCCGCGCCGATCACGAAGGCCGAGCAGTGGTGGCGTGCGTCCCAGAACCGGCGTCGGGCCTCAGCAACGTACGCGCGCGCCTCGTCCTCGGAGTCGACCCGTCGCACCCACCCGAGGAAGCGCGATCCCTTGACCTCGATCGCGGCCTCCGCCGCGCCAGCGGGGACGAGATAGTGGTCGCGCGCCACAGGACCTCCCGCCGATGTGCCAGGATCGCCAACAGTTGCCATCCGATCGTGGCCGAACCGTCACAGTTTGCGGAAGCGCTGGACACCCCCGCTCGCTTATGGTCAGCGGGATCACGTCTCTCGAGGAGCCCCTGATGCGACCCACTCACCGTACTCTGCTGCGTCGGAGCACCGTCTTCGCCGCAACCGCCGCCCTCGTGGCAGCCCCGTTGTCCTTCGCCCCGTCGGCGTCGGCGGCGCCCGCGGACGAGGTGAAGCTCACCTTCCTCGGCATCAACGACTTCCACGGCAGGATCGACAGCAACACCGTGAAGTTCGCCGGCACGGTCGAGCAGCTGCGCGCTGCCGCGGGCGAGGACAGCACGGTCTTCGTCGCCGCCGGTGACAACTTCGGTGCCTCTCTCTTCGCGTCGGCCGTCGACCAGGACAACCCGACGATCGACGTCCTCAAGGCCCTCCAGCTCGACAACTCCGCCGTCGGCAACCACGAGTTCGACCAGGGCTTCGCCGACCTCACCGACCGTGTGGTCCCACGGATGGGCGACAACCGCTTCGGCACACCGGTCTTCCTCGGCGCCAACGTGTACGAGAAGGGCACCGACGACCCGGCCCTTCCCGAGTACGCGCAGTACACGGTGAAGGGCGTCGACGTCGCGATCGTCGGCGTCGTGACCGAGGAGACCAAGTCCCTGGTGCGGCCCGCAGGCATCGCCGACCTCGAGTTCGGAGACCCCGTCGAGGCGGTCAACCGCGTCGCCGGCGAGCTCAAGGACGGCAACGACGCCAACGGCGAGGCAGACGTGGTGATCGCCAGCTACCACGAGGGCGCGCCGCTCTCCGAGCCCGCCGCGACGCTGCCGCAGCAGGTGGCCGCGAGCCCCGTCTTCGCGCACCTGGTCAACGACACGGTCGCCGCGGTCGACGCGATCTTCACCGGCCACACCCACCAGCGCTACGCCTACGACGCGCCCATCCCAGGCAGCACGGGCACACGCCCGTTGGTGCAGTCCGGCAACTACGGCGAGGGGGTCGCCAAGGTCGAGCTCACCGTCGACACCGCGACCGACGACGTGACCGCGTACACCCGCGCGGTCGTCGCCCGCACCACCACCGCCGACGCCGACCTGGTCGCGCAGTACCCGCGGGTCGCTGCGGTCAAGACGATCGTCGACGCCGCGCTCGCCCGCGCTGCCGAGGTCGGCAACGTTCGCAAGGCCACGATCACCGACGACATCACCACCGCGCTCACCGGCGGCACCTACCAGGACGGCCGCTACTTCCACCCGACACCGACCGCCAGCGGTGTCCGCGACGACCGCGGCTCGGAGTCGACCCTGGGCGGCCTCGTCGCCAACGCACTGCGTGAGCGCCTCGGCGACGACCTGGGCGGCAACGCCGAGATCGGCGTCGTGAACCCGGGCGGTCTGCGCTCCGACCTCATGTACGCCCCCGACACCACCGTGCCGACCGACGCCGACGGTGTGGTGACGTACGCGCAGGCCAACGCCGTGCTCCCGTTCGCCAACAACCTGTGGTCGGTGACGCTGACCGGTGAGCAGTTCGTCACGATGCTCGAGCAGCAGTGGCAGCGCGACGCAGACGGCAACGTGCCCAGCCGCTCGTACCTTCAGCTCGGCCTCTCCGACAACGTCTCCTACACGTTCCACGAGGTCGACGACCCGGCGAACCCCGGCGCCAAGAAGGGCGTCATCGACTCGGTGACGATCGACGGAGCGCCGCTCGACCCCACCAAGAACTACCGGATCGGCACCTTCAGCTTCCTCGCGACCGGCGGTGACAACTTCCGCGTCTTCACCGAGGGCGAGGCGCCCAAGGACTCCGGTCTCGTCGACCGAGACGCGTGGATCGCCTACCTCGAGGAGAGCTCGCCGCTCAGCCCGTCGTTCGCCCGCCGCTCGGTCCGGCAGGCCGGCTCGATCCCCAGCGACCTGAAGATCGGCGACACGGTGGAGATCGGTCTCTCTGGCCTCGACATGACGTCGCTCGACAGCCCCCAGAACACGACGGTCACAGCGCGGTTCGGCAACACGGTCGTCGGCACCTTCCCGGTGGTCAACGGCGCTGCGCACATCACCCTGAAGGTCCCCGCCACGGCCGGCGGAGCCCGCGCGCTGACCTTCACCGCGGCACCGTCCGGGACGACGGTGACGTTCCCCGTGTCGGTCCCGAAGTCGGCGTCCTCGCTGAAGGCCGTCGTGCGCGGCGCCGAGTACGGCAAGGGCGGCGCCGTCCAGGTGACCGTCACCCCGCCGACCGCCACCGGCACCGTGACCGTCAAGGCGGGCACGAAGATCCTCGGCACCGGCTCCGTCAAGAACGGCAAGGTCACGGTCCCGATCAAGAAGAAGGCGCTGCGACCCGGCCGTCACACCCTGACGGTCAGCTACTCCGGTGACAGCAGGACCAGTGCGTCCAGCACCACGGTCTCGATCTCGGTCGCCAAGGCGGCGTCGGCCACCAAGGCGAAGAAGAAGACCCGCACGATCCGGGCGAAGAGGACGAAGGCGAAGGTCTCCGTCGTCGTCCGCACCACGACCGGGGTGCCGGCCAACGGGAAGGTCGTCGTGACCTTCAAGGGCAACAAGGTCGGCACGGCCACCGTCCGCAACGGCCGGGCGACGATCACTCTCAAGAAGTTCAGGAGCAAGGGCACGAAGAAGCTCCGGATCACCTACCGAGGCTCCTCCACCGTGAAGGCCAGCAGCGACACGCTGACCGTCACCGTCAAGAAGCGCCGCTGACCGCACGGATCCAGGAGGATCACCAGTGTCTTCATCTCTTCGACGCGCCGTCCGGACGACGTCGCTCCTCGCCGCGGGCGCGCTCGCGGCGGGGACGCTCGCCGCGGTCGCCGCTCCCGCCAGCGCCGCACCGGCCGACCATCTCGTCATCAACGAGGCCTACCTCAACGGCGGGAGCGCCGGCGCGACGTACCTCAACAAGTTCGTCGAGCTCCACAACCCGACCAGCGAGCCGGTGACGGTGGACGGATGGACGGTGCAGTACCGCTCCTACTCGTCGACCTCGGCGTTCACCGGCAAGATCGCCCTGTCGGGGACGATCCCGGCCGGGGGTCACTACCTGCTGAGCGGCAACGCCAATGCGGCCAACGGTGCTCCGCTGCCGACGCCCGACGTGACGTCCACGATCGCCTTCTCGGGCAACGCCAACGGCGGCACGCTGGCGCTGACGAAGACGGCCGACACGCTCACCGGTGACGGTGCCGCCGTGCTCGCCGATCCTGATGTGGTCGACCTCCTCGGGTACGGCGTGTCCACCACCGCGGAGACCGCCCCGAAGGCTGACGGCTACTCGGTGACGTCGTCGCTCAACCGCACCGGTGGAGCAGACACGGACGACAACAGCGCCGACTTCACGGCCGGTGCGCCGACACCGACCGCGTGCGGACAGGCGTGCGTCCCAGGCCCGAACCCTGTCGTCGAGCGGACCGTCGCCGCCATCCAGGGCACCGGCGACGCCAGCCCGTACGTCGGTGACACCGTCATCACGCAGGGCGTGGTCACGGCCGCGTACAAGACCGGCGGCTTCAACGGGTTCTACCTCCAGACCGCGGGCAGCGGCGGCGAGGACGACGCGACTCCGGACGCCTCCGACGGCATCTTCGTCTTCGGCGGCGCCGCGGTCGCCCTGGTCGAGAAGGACGACCACGTCAAGGTGACGGGTCCGGTCAGCGAGTTCGGCGGGATGACCCAGCTCACCCCGGCCGCAGCCGACGTCGTCGTGCTCGACGAGCCGGCGGACGCGGTCAAGCCGACCCCGCTCGCACTGCCCCTCGGCGACGCGGGTCGCGAGCGGCTCGAGGGCATGCTCGTCGCCCCGGCGGGTCCGTTGACCGTGACGAACAACTACACCACCAACACGTTCGCCGAGATCGGCCTCGCGGCCGGTGACTCTCCCCTGTACGTCCCGACAGAGGTCGCGGCTCCGGGCGCCGCCTCGCAGGCCGTGAAGGCGGAGAACGCGACCCGTCGCATCACCCTCGACGACGGCTCCTCGACCAACTACACCGGTGCCGGCAAGAACACGCCTCAACCGTGGATCGACGACGACACGACGATCCGGGTCGGGGCGACGGCGACGTTCACCAAGGACGTGGTCCTCGACTACCGCAACAGCACCTGGAAGCTCCAGCCCACCGCGCAGCTCACCGCCGACGACGCCAACGGGGTCCTCCCGGCGACGTTCAGCGGGGCGGAGCGTCCTGCCTCGCCGCCGGCCGTCGGGGGCGACTTCAGCCTCGCCGCGTTCAACGTCCTCAACTACTTCGTCACCACCGGTGAGGAGTACGAGGCCACCACCGGCATCTCGTGCACGTACTTCGTCGACCGCGAGGGTGTCCCGACGACGGTCGACGAGTGCGTCGGCCAGGCGGGTCCCCGTGGCGCCGCGACCACCGTCCAGCTCGAGCGCCAGGAGAAGAAGATCGTGGCCGCGATCAACGCTCTCGACGCCGACGTGGTCTCGCTCGAGGAGATCGAGAACTCCGTGAAGTTCGGCAAGGACCGCGACGCGGCCCTCGCCGCGCTCACCCAGGCGCTCAACGAGGCTGCCGGCGCCGGCACGTGGGCGTACGTCCCGTCGCCCGACGCCGCGGCGCTGCCTCCGGTCGCCGACCAGGACTTCATCCGTACGGCGTTCATCTACAAGCCGGCGGTCCTGGCGCCGGTCGGTGCGTCGACGGTGCTCGTCGGCGAACCCGCGTTCGACGACGCCCGCGAGCCGCTCGCCCAGGCGTTCCAGCCGGTCGCCGGCACCGAGGACGACCGCTTCGTCGCGATCGTCAACCACTTCAAGTCGAAGCGGTCCGGCACGCCCGACGCCGACCAGGGGGCGGGCACGGTGGAGCGGGTGGCCCAGGCCCGCGCGCTGGTCGCGTTCGCCGACACCGTCAAGGAGACGGCGGGCACCGACAAGGTCTATCTGTCGGGCGACTTCAACGCCTACTCCCAGGAGGACCCGATCACCGTCCTGCGGGAGGCCGGCTACGTCGATCTCGAGGAGACCTACGACACCGCCGAGACCTACCAGTTCGACGGCGAGATCGGGTCTCTCGACCACGTGCTCGCGTCGCCCGCCGCGGCGGCGGACATCACGGGCATGGGCGTCTGGTCCATCAACGCCATGGAGTCGATCGCCTACGAGTACAGCCGCTACAACGGCAACGCGACCAACTTCTACGACGCAGGCCCGTTCCGCTCGAGCGACCACGACCCGGCGCTCGTCGGGATCGCCCTCGAGGAGCAGCTGACCCCGACGACGGTGCGCGCCGTGGCGACGCCCGGTCTCTCCCCGCTGTTCGGTCCGATCGTCGCGGCCCAGGTGAAGCCTCGCGCCACGGGGACGGTCCAGGTCCTCAAGGGCGACACCGTCCTCGCCAGCCAGCGGCTCGTCGCAGGCGTGACGCTCGTGGCGGTCCCGGCCAGGGCACTCAAGCCGGGGACCCACCAGCTCACGGTCCGCTACACCGGTGACGCGACGCACGCGCCGTCGGAGACCACGGTGACCGCGCGGGTGCTCGGGTTCTGACGGTCACGGCGGGGTCGTCCTGGTGGCGACCCCGCCGTGCACGGTCGCGGCCTCCGTGGCTGACATGAAGGGCTCCCGTACGAGGACTTCGTCCGCCGCTACCGCGACGAGCTTTCGACCGAGGAGGAGCGCGCGGCGCTGGACGCCCTCAGGGATATCCCTGAGATCCGGGATATGAGGCAAGGATCGGACCCGTGCGACGCTAACCTGGTCGGACTATGCGGAACATGACGACCGATCTCCTGACGTGGGCCGCGCAGCGGACGGTCCTGAGGTCGCAGAGGGACGGGATCGACCTCTCCAAGCTCACCTTCGTCCCCAACCGGTGGCTGATGCCGCTGCGCCGGGACGGCCTCGACCCCATCCCGGCGCTCGGCAAGGTCCGGGCCGAGGCCCCGGTGAAGCGGCTCGCGAGCCTGTTCGGGATGAACATCTGGCTGGTGACCGGTCACACCGAGTCGCTGGCGGTGCTCGCCGACCGCACCTCGTACAGCAACGACATCCGGCCGTTCGTCGGCACCGTCGGCGCGGCCGACGGTGACATCGGCGGCCTCGGCTTCACCGATCCACCCGAGCACACACGGCTTCGCAAGCTGCTCACCCCCGAGTTCACGATGCGTCGCCTGGCGCGGCTGACGCCCAAGATCACCGAGATCATCGAGCACCAGCTCGACGTCATGGAGCAGAAGGGCCCCGACGTCGACCTGATGGAGGACTTCGCCTTCGCCGTGCCGTTCCTGGTGATCTGCGAGCTTCTCGGGCTCCCCGACGAGTCCCGTGAGGAGTTCTTCGCGCTGGGATCGGCGCGCTTCGACGTCTCGGGGGGCGGCGCCGGCAGCTTCGGTGCCATCTCGGAGTCACGGACGTTCCTCATGAACGCCACCAAGGCGCAGCGCGACAACCCAGGCGACGGACTCATCGGCAAGATCATCGAGGAGGTCGGTGACGCGATCTCCGACTACGACCTCGGCGGTCTCGCCGACGGCGTCTTCACCGGCGGGCACGAGACCACCGCCAGCACGATCGCGCTGGGCGCGCTGGTGCTGATGGGTGATCCTGCCGCCCGCACGCAGCTCATCGAGGACGACACGTTCGCCAACAGCGTCGTGGAGGAGATGCTGCGCTATCTCACCGTCGTGCAGCTGGCGTTCCCGCGCTTCGCCAAGGCCGAGCACGACCTCTTCGGCGAGCGCATCGCCAAGGGCGACGTGGTCGTGTGCTCGTTGTCCGGCGCCAACCGCGACCACCGCACCGGCGGCCCCGACCTCGAGAACTTCAACCCTCATCGCGACTGGCCCGTGTCGCACGTCGCGTTCGGTCACGGGTTCCACCGCTGCGTCGGTGCGGAGCTCGCGCGCATGGAGCTGCGCTCGGCCTACCCCCGCCTCTTCCGCCGCTTCCCCGACATGACGCTCGCGTGCGACCCGCGCGAGCTCAGGTTCCGGCAGCGCTCGATCGTCTACGGCGTGGAGTCAATGCCGGTCCGTCTGTACGGCTGACGACGTCGCGTCGCGACCCGTCCAGCACAACGCCCCACGGCCCTGGTCGCAGCGTGGGGCGTTGGCGTCCAGGGGCCTACGCGAGCGCCTTCAGGTCCTTGCGGATCATGAAGGCCGTGATCAGCCAGACCACGCCGAGCGCCAGGGCGTAGATGCCGATCAGGATGATGAGCGTCGCGAAGCCGAGATCGGGCCAGACGAAGAGCAGGATGCCGAAGACGATCGAGACGACACCGGAGGCGAGCAGCCAGCCCCACCCGCTGCCGGGGACCTGACGGACCTGGAGGGATCCCGAGATCTCGAGCACGCCGATCATGATCGACCAGAAGGCGATCAGGAGGACGAGCGCGAGAGCCACCGTCACCGGCGCGCGGAAGGCGATGATGCCGGCAGCGATGCCGAGGACGCCCTCGAGCAGCAGCCACCCCCACGACCGGCCGCCCCCGGTGATGATGCTGACGAGGGCGATGATGCCGTCAACCAGCGCCCAGACGCCGAACAGCACGATGATCACGCGGGCGGTCGGTCCGGGCCAGACCAGCGCGACGATGCCGAGGACGACGGCGAGGAGTCCTCGGACGACGACGATCCACCACGCGGTTCTCGCCGCCGAGGTGATGGCTCCTGCAAGATCCGTCATGTCTCGCACACTAGGGGCGCCGAGGGTGGTGAGCACGGGGACACGCGGGCGTACGGGCGTACGGGCGTGAGACGCTGGGACCATGGCGACCGGGTCGACGCAGGGCAGCCCCCGCCGCGGGCGCCCCGGCTACGACCAGGAGACGGTGCTGCGGCGGGCGATCGATGTCTTCATCCGGCAGGGGTACGACGCCACCAGCGTGGGTGACCTCGCCCGCGAGCTCGGTCTGACCAAGTCCGCGATCTACCACCACGTGCCCAGCAAGGAGCACCTTCTCGCCCTCGCGCTCGACGAGGCGCTCGACAGTCTCGAGGCCGTGATCGACGAGGCGTCCCGGCCGCAGGACGGCTCGGCGTACGAGCGCCTGCGCACGGCGGTGCGGGAGAGCGTGGCGGTGCTGGTGGCTCACCTGCCGTCGGTGACCCTGCTGTTGCGCGTACACGGCAACAGCGAGGTCGAGCTCCGTGCGCTCGCCCGCCGACGTCAGATCGACGAGCGGTTGGCGGCGCTCGTCCAGGAGGCCGTCGACGACGGGTCGCTGCGCAGCGACATCGCACCGGACCTGATCAGCAGGCTCATCTTCGGCACGGTGAACTCGCTCGTCGAGTGGTACCGGCCGGATGGTCCGGTCGACGCGCAGGTTCTGGCCGACGCGGTCGCGACGCTGGCCTTCGACGGGCTCGCCGTACGCCCGTGACCCGCGCGTCGCGGTGACGTGCCCGGCTCAGCGCCCGGGCGTGGGGCCGAGGGTGCGGCTGCGCCCGCGGAACTCCGCGACCACCGTCGCGTCGGACCGGCGGCGTACCGTCACGTCGTAGACCCCCGACCGTCCTCGCTGTGACCGTTGCGACGCCTCGGCGACGAGCGTGTCGCCGTGGCGGGCGGGCTCGAGAAACGTGATGTCGAATCCCGCGGCGACGGTGGGCGTGCCGTCGCCGTTGCAGGCGAGCGCGAAGGCGCTGTCGGCGAGCGTCGCGACGAGGCCACCGTGGCACAGGTCGTGCCCGTTGACCATGTCCTCACGCACCTCCATCGACACCCGGGCGCTGCCGGGCTGCAGCTCCTCAAGCCTCATCCCGAGCGCTCGGCTCGCCTCGTCGGCCTCCCACATCGCCTCGCTCACGCGTCGAAGTCCACGGTCACGCTGTCGGCGACCGGCCGGGACTGGCAGGTCAGCACGAACCCCCGCTCGAGCTCCTCGGGAGTGAGGGCGTAGTTGCGCCGCATCTCCACCTCGCCGTCGCACAGCATCGCCCGGCAGGTCCCGCACACCCCGCCCTTGCACGCGAACGGCAGGTCCGCGCGCACCTGCTGGACCCCCTCGAGCACGGTGGTCGACCGCGGCACCGTGGCGGTCGTCCGCCGTCCGTCGAGGACGACGGTCACCTCGCTGGTCGCGCCGTCGGCGACGGCATCGACGCGCTGCACCTCCGGAGGCGGCTCGTCGACGTAGAAGAGCTCGGCGTGGACCCGCTCGGGCGGCACGCCGAGATCGGCGAGGACGGCCCGGGCGTCGAGGAGCATCGGGTGCGGTCCGCACACCCACGCGTGGTCGACGTCGCTCACGGGCACGAGCAGAGTGAGGAGCTGTCGGAGCCTGGCGGCGTCGAGCCGGCCGGAGAAGAGCTCGACGTCGCGGGGCTCTCGCGACAGCACGTGCACCAGCTCGAGCCGAGGGCCGTACCGGTCCTTGAGGTCCGCGAGCTCCTCGGCGAACATCACCGTGGTCGTGGTGCGGTTGCCGTACAGGAGGGTGACCGACGCGTCCGGGTGGGTGAGGACGGTGCTCGCGATGGACAGCATCGGCGTGATGCCCGACCCAGCGGCGATGCACAGGTGCCGGCCGCCTCGGTCCGGGTCGGCGCGGAAGCTCCCGGTCGGGGTCTGCACGTCGATGACCGTGTCCGGTCCGACCTCTCGGGACAGCCAGCGCGAGAACAGTCCGTCCGGGATCTCGCGCACACCGATCCGGAGGGCGGCGCCGACAGGGGCACAGATCGAGTACGACCGGCGCTCCTCACGGCCCTCGACGACGCGGCGCAGGGTGACCGACTGACCGGCGGCGAACGCGAACTGGTCGGCGAGGTCCGCAGGCACCGCGAATGTCACCGCCACCGCGTCGTCGGTCAGCCGCTCCACGTCCGCGACGGGCAGCGGGTGGAAGCGGGCGCTACGGCGCTGGGGGGGTGCCGGTGTTGTCACCGTCATCAGATCTCCTTGACGTGCTCGAACGGCTCCCAGCACGTCTGGCACCGATAGAGCGCGGTGCACGGCGTCGGGCCGAACTCCGACGAGACCTCCGTCGACGCCGATCCGCAGCGCGGGCAGGTGACGGCCCGCCGTACCGGCGCGAGGGTGAGGGGGACGGGGCCGTCGTGGCGGAGCGCGGGTCCGGGCACGGACAGTCCGTGCTCGGCGAGAGCCTCGCGTCCACGCGCGGTGATCCAGTCGCTCGACCAGGCGGGGGAGAGCACCAGCTCGACGTGGACGTCGGCGAACCCTGCCTCCTGGAGGCTCCGGACCAGGTCGTCGCGCATCGTGGCGACGGCCGGGCAGCCCGAGTAGGTCGGAGTGAGGCGTACGACGACCCGGCCGTCGCCGCCGATCTCGACGCCCCGCAGGACTCCCAGGTCGTCGAGGGTGAGCATGGGCATCTCGGGATCGGTGACGCGCCGGACGACCTCGTACGCGGCGTGCCCCGACGTCGGGCCAGCGGCGCGGGTCGACACCATGATCACCACCGCCCTGTCGGGTGGGCCCGCGCCACGACCTGCATCTCGGCGAGCATCCGGCCGAACGCCTCGGTGTGCAGCCCGTCGCGGCCGGTCCGCCTTTGCACGCCGGCCAGTCCCGCTGCGTCGGGACGTGCGACGTCGGCGGCGGCGAACACCTGCCCGAGGACGTCGTCGACCTCGTCGCCGACCGTCGTCGGGTCGACGCCGACGCCGCACTGCGCGAGGCGGCTCTCCACCGCGTGCCCCTTGGTGAGCTCTGGCCGCATCGGCCACAGCCGGTCCAGAGCGGCGAGGAGACGGGCACGCGACCCCTCCGTGCCCTGGGCCAGCGTCACGAACCAGCGTCCGGCGTAGTCCCGGTGGTAGGTCATCTCCTTGACGCCCTTCGAGGCGACCGCGGCGAGGACGGGGTCGCTGCTGTCGCGCAGCCGTGACAGCAGCGCCAGCCGCCAGGTCGCGAAGACGAGGAGCCGCACCACCGCCTCGGCGAAGTCGGCGTCCTCGCCTTCGACGAGCCGCACGTTGAGGAAGTCCTGGTCGCCGCGGAAGTAGGCGAGCGCGTCCTCGGCCGGCACCGGTGACCCCTCCGGGAGTGTCGGGACGACGGCCGGGTCGGCGGCGGAAGCGCGGGTCAGCAGCAGACGGGCCTGGCCGAGCAGGTCCAGCGCGATGTTGGCGAGGGCGACGTCGTCCTCGAGCTCGGGAGCGTTGCTGCACCACTGCGAGAGCCGGTGCGACATCACGAGCGCGTCGTCGGCGAGCATCAGCGAGTAGGTTGCGAGGTCGCGCGGCGAGACGCCTTCCGGCACGGCCGCCGCCTCGCCCGCCCCGAGGCCGGCGAGCGGGTCCTCGAACCCGGTGCCGAAGGCCCAGTGCGCGGCGTCGCCACCGCCGTAGAGGTCCTCGTACGGGCTGGTCTGCGTCGAGGTCTCGGGATCGTGGGACATGCTCACCTCCTCACAGGTGCGGGACGTCCTCGGGGATGTCGTAGAACGTGGGGTGCCGATAGACCTTGTCACCGCTCGGGGCGAACAGCGGGTCCTTCTCGTCGGGACTCGACGCGGTGATCGCGTCGGCACGGACGACCCAGATGCTTACGCCCTCGTTGCGCCGGGTGTAGACGTCGCGCGCGTGCCGCACCGCCATCTCGTCATCGGCGGCGTGCAGGGAGCCGACGTGGACGTGGTTGAGGCCTCGCTTGCCGCGGACGAACACCTCGTACAACGGCCACTCGCTCTTGACCCCGCTCACGCGTCCTCCTGCTTCGCCGCGAAGGCCATCGCGGCCTCACGGACCCACGCGCCCTCGTCGTGGGCACGTCGGCGATGCGCGATCCGCTGGGCGTTGCACGGTCCGTTGCCACCGACCACCTGCGCGAACTCCTCCCAGTCGGGAGAGCCGAAGTCGTAGTGCCCACGATCGGCGTTCCAGGCGAGCTCGGGGTCGGGAAGGCTGACTCCGAGCGCCTCGGCCTGCGGCACGGTCATGTCGACGAACTTCTGGCGCAGGTCGTCGTTGGTGTCGCGCTTGATGCCCCACGCCATCGACTGCGCCGTGTTGGGCGACTGGTCGTCGGGCGGACCGAACATCATCAGCGACGGCCACCAGAAGCGGTCGACCGACTCCTGGACCATCGCGCGCTGCTCGTCGGTGCCGCGCATCATCGTCATCAGGAGCTCGTAGCCCTGCCGCTGGTGAAACGACTCCTCCTTGCAGATCCGGATCATCGCCCGCCCGTAGGGCCCGTAGGACGTCCGGCACAGCGGCACCTGGTTGCAGATGGCGGCGCCGTCGACCAGCCAGCCGATCGTGCCGACGTCGGCGTACGAGAGCGTCGGGTAGTTGAAGATCGAGGAGTACTTCTGGCGCCCCTCCAGGAGCATCTGGGTGAGCTCGTCGCGCGAGACCCCGAGCGTCTCGGTCGCTGAGTAGAGGTACAGCCCGTGACCGGCCTCGTCCTGCACCTTCGCGAGCAGGATCGCCTTGCGACGCAGAGACGGAGCCCGCGTGATCCAGTTGCCCTCCGGCTGCATCCCGATGATCTCGGAGTGCGCGTGCTGCGCGATCTGCCGTACGAGCGTCTTGCGGTAGCGCTCGGGCATCCAGTCGCGCGGCTCGATGCGGTCGTGCTGGGCCACGGTGTGCTCGAAGTCCTCGAGGAGCTGCGCCTCGTCGACCGTCGTCGTCATGGTGCCTCCGGTTCGCACATTACTGACCGATCGGTCTGTAAATCGTGACACACCGTCGCCGTGAAGGCAATCCCCGCCGGGCTGCTGCTCGCCGACGGCTCCGTACAACCAGGGGCGGCCGCGGTCAGACGACTCGGCGCCACCCCTTGCCCTCGAGCTGGTCACGGAGCTGAGGGTCAGCGTCGTTCGGGTCTGCACGTCTCCCGGACGACGAGAGGCCGGAGATCTTCCACTGATCACCGGCGCGGACGACATCGATGCGCAGCAGCTGCCACGTGCTGTGACCCGGGTAGTCAGTGCTCCGTGTGGAGCCAGCAATCTCGACCATCACTGAAGAGGGTTGCCCCGTGCGCCCGACCGACTGTGCCTGAATCCACATCGGATCGTCCGTGTACCAGTAACGCCCGAGGTTATGTGCCGGGTCTACAGCCTCCAAGAGAAGTGTCCTCGTGGACAGCGGAAGGTCGTCGGTCGCGACCTCTTCGAGCAAACCCTCCATGTCGACGGGCTCGCGCAGGTCGATCGGAGCCTGAGAGAAGAGCAGCGCAAATCGCTCGGCGTCGGCTGAAGTAGGGCCGGAACGCGAAGCGTCGACTATCGCGCCTTCCGATGCGCGTTCTTGGAGCGGGGACGAAACGTCCGGTCCAGGGGATGCGGCGGTGATTGGTCGGAGAGGCGTGAGCTTCTCGACCCGTGTCGGACTCGCGTCAGCCGAGGTCGGCTGAGCCGCAGGTCCGGAACCGGCATCGCCGTTCGCGCTACATCCCCCCACCCACACGACCGCGAGGACCGCCATGCCCACGATGGCGTTGCCCGCCAACTTCTCGTGAACTCGAAACTGCAAGGCCCACACTCCTGTTTGGCGGGCCGCGTCTGCGATCCGACTGTTGAGTCAAGTTACGGGGTCAGGACAGCCGATCGCCAGGACGTCAGCGTACGGATGTGCCGGCCGGACAGAAGGGGCAGACATTTACTGACCGATCGTTCTGCAATAGCGTGGACCGAAGACCGCGCCGACGACGTCGAGGGGGACACGTGAGCACGCTGCTGGAGAGCTACACCGCAGGCCGTTGGTACGCCGCACCGGACGAGGGCCGCCCACTCCTCGACGCCTCGACCGGTGAGGTCGTCGCGACGATCTCGAGCACTGGTCTCGACCTCGGCGCCATGGTCGCGTACGCCCGCGAGGTCGGCGGTCCCGCGCTCCGCAGCCTCACGTTCCACGAGCGGGCCGGGATCCTCAAGGCTCTGGCGAAGCACCTGGGCGCCGGCAAGGACGAGCTCTACCGGCTGTCGGCGTGCGCCGGCGCCACCGAGCGTGACGCGATGGTCGACGTCGACGGCGGCATCGGCACCCTCTTCTCCTACGCGAGCAAGGGCACGCGCGAGCTGCCCAACGACACGATCGTCCTCGACGGTCGGCCGGAACCCCTCGGGAAGGGCGGGACCTTCGTCGGACAACACGTCTTCACGTCGCGTCCCGGCGTCGCGGTCCAGATCAACGCCTTCAACTTCCCGGCGTGGGGGATGCTCGAGAAGCTCGCCCCCGCCTTCCTCGCAGGGCTCCCCACGATCGTGAAGCCGGCCAGCCCCACCGCGTACGTCGCCGAGGCCCTCGTGCGCCGGATCATCGAGTCCGGCCTCCTGCCCGACGGCACCCTCCAGCTCGTCGCCGGCAGCGCAGGGACGCTCCTCGACGAGCTCGGCCCGCAGGACTCGGTCGCCTTCACCGGCTCCGCGCACACGGCGAACGTGCTGCGAGCCCACCCGTCGGTCGCCACCGGCGGCGTACGGCTCGGCGTCGAGGCCGACTCCCTGAACTGCTCCATCCTGGGCCCCGACGTCACCGCCGACGACCCCGAGCTCGACCTCTTCGTGAAGGGCGTCGTCACCGAGATGACGGTCAAGGCGGGCCAGAAGTGCACCGCGATCCGCCGCGTCCTCGTCCCGGCAGGCATGGCCGACACGGTGGTCGACGCGATCGCCGCACGCCTCGCGCGGGTCACGGTCGGCGACCCTCGCGATGCCGGTGTCCGCATGGGCCCGCTCGCGAGCCTCGCCCAGCGCGACGAGGTCCGCAAGGCCGTCGAGGCGCTGCGCAGCTCCGCGGAGATCGTCTACGGCGACCCGGACCGCGTGGAGGGCGTCGACGGCGACGCTGAGCGCGGCGCCTTCATGGCGCCGGTGCTGCTGCGGGCGCGAGATGGCGCGACCGAGCCGCACGACGTCGAGCCGTTCGGTCCGGTGAGCACGGTGCTCACCTACGACGGCCTCGACGACGCGATCGCGCTGGCGGCCCGCGGTCGCGGGAGCCTGGTGGGCTCGCTCGTGACCCACGACCCCGCCGTGGCGCGCACGCTCACCCTCGGGCTCGCGCCGTGGCACGGCCGCATCCTCGTCCTCGACCGCGACGACGCCGCCGAGTCGACCGGTCACGGCTCACCGCTCCCGGTCCTCGTCCACGGCGGGCCCGGCCGGGCCGGTGGGGGCGAGGAGCTGGGTGGCATCCGCAGCGTCCTCCACCACATGCAGCGCACGGCCGTCCAGGCCTCGCCGGACATGCTCACCGCGATCACCGGCCGCTGGACGCCGGGGTCCGACCGCCGGGAGGCCTCGGTCCACCCGTTCCGCAAGAGCCTGGCCGACCTGCGCGTCGGCGACACGATCGCCTCGGAGCCACGGACGGTGACGCGGGAGGACATCGACGCGTTCGCGGCACTCACCGGCGACACGTTCTATGCCCACACCGACGAGGAGGCCGCGGCGGCGAACCCGCTCTTCGGCGGCATCGTGGCGCACGGCTATCTCCTGCTGTCGCTCGCCGCCGGTCTCTTCGTCGACCCTGACCCAGGGCCGGTGCTGGCCAACTTCGGCGTCGACAACCTGCGTTTCCTCACCCCGGTCAAGGCCGACGACGCGATCGCGGTGACGCTCACCGTCAAGGAGATCACCCCGCGCACGACGGCCGACTACGGCGAGGTTCGGTGGGACGCACAGGTGACGAACCGCCACAGCGAGCCGGTCGCGACGTACGACGTCCTGACGCTGGTCGCGAAGACCTGGGACGCCTGACAGCACCTGCTCCTTCTCGATCTTCCGTGACAACGGGTCTCGACGGGGCGCGCCTCTGTGTGCGACAGTTCACGGCAGATCGAAACGGTGTTCCATTAATGGGAACAGCGATCACCGAGGAGCAGCGCCCATGCGTACCCCCGCACGTACGACCGCGACCGCCGTAGCGCTGGTGACGACGTCCGTCGCCGTGGTGGCGGCCAGTCTCTCGCCGGCGATGGCCGAGCCGCCCGAGTTCACCCGCACCCTCGTCACCGAGGACGCCGTCGGCCCGGCCTTCACCGCCGTCGGCGACGTGGTCGGTGACCCGCGCCCGGAGCTGGTGTCGACCACCTATGGGGCTCTCACCATGCAAGGACCGGCCGCACTCCCGGAGCCGGGCAGCGTCACGCTCTACACGAACGCCGGCCGCCGGCGCGGCGGAGGCGTCGACACCTGGAAGACCACTCCGGTGATCGAGCCGTCCGACGGGATCATCTTCCCGAGCGAGCCGACGCTCGCCGACGTCGACGGAGACGGTGACGTCGACGTCATCCAGCCCGCGGGCTACTTCTGGGACAGCGGCATGGGATTCAGCCGCGGCTCGCTGACCTGGTGGGAGAACCGCGACACCCCGCGCAGCGTCCGTGAGGTCCTCGCGCTCGCGAAGTGCGCCGTCGCCTCCCGTGGCGCCTCGCAGCTCAAGGAGTGCCGCGCCCGGCTGCGCGACTGGAAGCGTCACGACATCCTCACCGACAGCCCGTTCGCCTATCACGACCTCCAGCACGTGGACTTCGACGGCGACGGACGCAAGGATCTCGTCACGGTCGGCGAACAGGGCTTCAACGCCTCCGACACGACCGACGACGTCGTCGCGCTGCAGTTCTTCAAGGGCGACGGCAAGGGCAGGTTCGCCGCTCCCGTCACCCTGGCCGACCGCGGCGGGAGCAGCCCGGTGGTCACCGACGTCGACGGAGACGGTGACCTCGACGTCGCGTCGGCGCAGTACTTCGGGGTGAGCCCTGCGGTGCTCGGGCCGCCCACCGGCGAGGCGTCGTTCGTCTGGTTCGAGCGGGTCGGCGACGCCGCCGACGGCCTCACCGCGTCCGACTTCGTGATGCACGAGATCAGCCGCGGGCAGGGACCGTCGTTCAGCATCCACCGCGTCGAGAACCTGTTCGGCGACGGGACCGATCGCTGGGTCGGCGTGAACCACACGAACACGACGCCCGGCAACCCCGGGCCCCCGGTGTTCCTCCGCGCCAAGCCCGACGTCTTCCTCATGACCCCGGGAGCCGACCCCCGCACCCCCTGGACGGTTGCTCCGCTGGCCGCCGGCGTCGACCCGGGCGCCGACTTCACGGCGAGCCCACGCCCGGGGCAGGCGGCGCCCGGCAAGACGGGATTCGGCGACATCGACGGCGACGGCGACCTCGACCTCGCGGTGTCCGGCGACGGGGCGTTCCGCCTCTACTGGCTCGAGCAGACGGCCCCGGGCACCTTCCAGCAGCACGTGCTGCCCGAGTCGGAAGGCTGGGGGCAGGCCGGCGGCGCCAAGATCGCCGACCTCGACCGCGACGGCACCAACGACATCACGTTCTCGAGCTTCGAGAACAACAAGATCGGGATCTGGAGCCCGACGTCCTGATCCACGTCTGACTCCGTGATCCCGCCGTGGCGGGCCGTCGATCCTGACGGCCCGCCCTTCGGCGTCCGGCCGTGGGGTGTCGGCGCCGATGAGTTCGGCGTCCCGAGCCGGTCGGTGCTGCGACCGTCCGAGAAGGGAACCCCGTGGACCTCCAGACCCGCATCACCGAAGCCGTCCGTCCTCACGTCGAACGCGAGGACCCGCCCGGGCTCGCGTGGCTGGTCGCCCGCGGCGAGGAGGTCGCGCTCGGTGCACACGGGTCGTACGGACCGGACGACCCGACCCCCGTCCGTACCGACACCGTCTTTCGGATCTCCTCGGTCACCAAGCCCGTCGTGGCGGTGGCCGCGCTCACGCTGATCGACGACGGCACCCTCGACCTCGACGCCCCCGTCGAGCGCTGGCTCCCGGAGCTGGCCGACCGCCAGGTGCTGCGCGACCCGGCCGGGCCGCTCGACGACACCGTGCCCGCGCGGCGCTCGATCACGGTTCGCGACGTGCTCGAGCTGCGGCTCGGGATCGGTCTCGACTTCACCGGACCGTTCCCTGGGCCTGTCCTGTCCGCGCTGGGAGCACTCGGGCTCCAGTCCGGACCGCCCGCCCCACAGGCGAACCCCGATCCGGACACGTGGATGCGGGCCGTCGGCTCCGTCCCGCTGTCGTACCAGCCGGGCGAGCGGTGGCTCTACCACTCGGGGAGCGAGGTGCTGGGGGTTCTCGTCGCGCGCGCCGCGAGGGCGCCGTTGCCCGACGTCCTCGGCGCCCGGGTCCTCGAGCCGTGCGGGATGACGCGCACCGGCTTCGACGTCGGTCCCGGGGAGATCGGGACGCTGGGGCCGCTCTGGCTCCCGTCCCAAGCAGGTGCGCCGGCGGTGCCGTACGACGGGAGCGACGGTCAGTGGTCGCGACCGCCGGCCTTCCCCAACGCCGGTGACGGGCTGGTCTCGACCGTGACGGACCTGTACGCGCTTGCGCGGATGCTCCGCGCCGGCGGAGTGGCCGACGACGGGAGCCGCGTGGTGTCCACCGAGGTGCTGACCGAGGCGGTCCGCCCGCGCGTCGGCAGGATCGAAGCCGACGACACCTCGGGGTGGGGGCTCGGCTTCGGGGTGAAGACGACCGACCTCCACGACGGCCGCCGTGCGGGGGCGTACGGCTGGGACGGCGGGCTGGGGTCGACGTTCTGGGTCGACCCTGCCGCCGACGTCGTGGGCATCCTGCTCGTCAACCAGATGTGGTCCTCGCCCGAGCCGACCGCGGTGTTCGAGGACTTCTGGAGGGCGGCGTGGCACGCCCGGTGATCCTCAGCGGTCGCGGCGCCGGTCCACGACTCGACGCATCTTGCCCACCGAGCGCTCGATCGTGTCGGGAGCCACGACCCTCATCTCGACGCTCACGCCGATGGTGTCCTTCACCTGAGAACGGACGCGTTCACCGGCACCGTGCGCCGCGTCGCTCGCCACCCCGTGGCGGTGCTCGACGACGACTGTCATCACATCCATGCGCCCGTCGCGTCCAAGGACGCACTGGAAGTGCGGCGACAGCTCGGCCGTCCGAAGGAGAAGCTCCTCGATCTGCGTCGGGAAGACGTTCACCCCGCGGAGGATGATCATGTCGTCGCTGCGCCCCGTGATCTTCTCGATCCGCCGCATGGTCCGAGCCGTCCCCGGGAGGAGCCGCGTCAGGTCACGGGTGCGGTAGCGCAGGACCGGCATCGCCTCTCGGGTCAGGGAGGTCAGCACGAGCTCTCCCTCCTCGCCGTCGGGAAGGACCTCGTCGGTGAACGGGTCGACGATCTCGGGATAGAAGTGGTCCTCCCACACGTGGAGCCCGTCCTGGGTCTCGGCACACTCCATCGCCACCCCGGGACCGATCACCTCGGACAGCCCGTAGATGTCGACGGCCGTCAGGCCGAGGATCTCCTCGAGCTCGCGGCGCATCTCGTCGGTCCACGGCTCGGCACCGAAGATGCCGACCTCCAAAGACGTCGCCCGGGGATCGACGCCCTGACGGACCATCTCGTCCACGATCGCGAGCATGTACGAGGGAGTCACCATGATGATCGTGGGCCGGAAGTCTTCGATCAGGCGGACCTGCCGCTCGGTCATCCCGCCGGAGACGGGGACGACGGTGCAACCGAGCCTCTCCGCCCCCGCGTGCGCGCCGAGCCCGCCGGTGAACAACCCGTAGCCGTACGCGTTGTGGAGGACGTTGCCGGGCCGGCCACCCGCGGCGTAGATGCTGCGTGCGACGACCGTGGCCCACACGTCGAGGTCACCGCGCGTGTAGCCCACGACGGTCGGTCGGCCCGTCGTCCCCGAGGAGGCGTGGATGCGGACGACATCCTCGCGGGGCACGGCGAACATCCCGAACGGGTAGTTGTCGCGCAGGTCGGCCTTCGTCGTGAACGGGACCCGGGCGAGGTCGTCCAGCGTGCGGATGTCGTCGGGATGAACGGCGGCCTCGGTGAGAGACGCGTGGTAGTGCGGCACGTGGTCGTAGCAGCGACGGATCGAGGTCTTCAGCCGCTCGAGCTGGAGGGCACGGAGCTCGTCGACGGACGCGGTCTCGATCGCCTCGAGGCCGCCACCTCGCGAGGGCGGAGTCATGTCGACAGCACAGCAGAGAGCTGAGGGGATGCCTACCCCTGTGGCCAAACCCGTTCGACCGTGAGCAGCGACGACACTACGGTCCTCCTATGTCTTGCCGCATCTCGCACACGAGCATCGACTCCCACGACGCCTACGCCCAGTCCGAGTGGTGGAAGCAGGTGCTGACCGGCTACACCGACGTGCCGGGCGATCCCAACGAGCCGGGCCACGACGAGTGCATGATCGTGCCGCCCAGCGACGGCAGCGCGGGAGCCGGACCGCTGCTCTTCATCGAGGTCCCCGAGGGCAAGGAAGTCAAGAACCGCATCCACCTGGACCTCCGACCGACCGACCGCACGCGCGACGAGGAGATCGAGCGCGTGCTGGCGCTCGGCGCGACCGCGCTCGACGACCTGCGCAAGCCCGACGGTGGAGGGTGGCTGGTCCTCGCCGACCCGGAGGGCAACGAGTTCTGCATCCTGCGCAGCGACGCCGAGATCGCGGCCGTGAACAGCTGACCGAGGGCCGGGTCAGGCGCGCGCGGGCCACTCCGCGGTCGCTTGGAGCACGGCCTCCTCGAGCGCGTCCGTACGCCACTGCGTGACCTTCTGGTAGTCCTCGTCGGCGACCATGCGGCTGAACGCCTCGCGCGAGGGATAGCGCACGAGCGCGACCGCGTCCCAGGCCTGCCCGTCCTCGGCGACCAGGGGAGTCGCCCCGTCGCCGGCATACAGGACCTCACCGCCGTAGCGGGGGAGGAACGTCTCCTCGAGCGCCGCGGCGTACCTGGCGTACAGCTCGCGCCCACCCTCCCGGAAGCGCAGGAGGTTGAGCATGGTCACCGGACCCCCGGGGTCGTCGGCGAGGTAGCGCTTGAGGTCGGCACCGCGGGGATCGACAGCCATGCGCGCATCGTGGCACAGCCGCACCTGCCCGCGGGCTCAGCGTGGCGCGCGGAACCCCGCGGCCTGCGCGTCGGCCGCTGTGGCGAAGCACGCCTCGGGGACGGTGACCGCGTACGAGCGGCTGCCCGGCTCGTGGAAGATGCGTGCGCCGCCGCCGTCGGGGACGTTGCCCTTGATCGGCGCCTTCGCCGGGCACGACTTCCCCGTCGGCGCCACGCTCGGCCCCTTGGCCGCCGGTGGTGCGGCGCTCGTCGGGGCGCCCGCGTCTCCAGCGGCGCCTCCGGCGAACTTCGCGGCGTACGCCCACGTCGACGTCGGCAGCGGCTTCAGGTCGGCGGGCGTGCCGTCGACGCGTGTGCAGCCGTCGAGGATGCGGCTGATCGCGTCCTTCATCGGTTGCGTGACCCGCATCTCGTAGGCGGCGGCGACCCGGGTGAAACGCACGACGTAGGTGCAGCGGTAGGCCTTGTTGGGAGGGAGCCACGCGTCGGGGCCGGAGTCGGACTTGCTGGAGTTCGTCGGACCGTCGACCGCCATCAGGTTGATCGGGTCGTTGGCGAAGGTCACGCGCTTGCCCACCGGCCACTGCTGCGCACCGAGCTGCCAGCCGAGCGAGAGCGGCACGACGTGGTCGATCTGCACGGCGCTCGCGTCTTCTTTGCGGAACGTGATGGTGGTGCCGGTGTAGGGGTCCGCCAGGCGTCCACCGACGACGACGCACTTGTTGCGCTTGCTCACGTCCTGGAGGTCACGGCTCAGGATGTTGTCGCGGGTGCCGCACCCGCTCCGGGTGACGTCGGCCCAGGCCTGACCGAAGCGTCCGACGCGGTCGTAGCCCGTCTTCGGAGCGCGACCGGCGACCTGGAGGCGGCCGAGCATCGCCCGCGCCTTGGTGACCTGGTCGGCAACCTGCTCCGCCGGCTTCCCGGCAGGGGGAGCCGCCGTGGTCGTCACCGCCTGGGCCGCCTGCTCGGTGCCGGTCTCCACCTCCACAGGGCCGCAGGCGGGAAGGACGAGGAGGGCCGCTGCAGCGGCCAGGAGGCGTCGCGCCGTACGTGAGGTCACAGAGGTGTTCTACACGTCGGCCCCGACCTCGGGCGAGGCGGTCACCCCGGCGCTAACGTCGACCTCATGGACAGTGACTGGCAGGACCCGGCCGCGATCTCGCTGATGCTCGACGAGCTCAAGACGTGGGCCGTGGTCGGGCTCTCCGGCGACCCCTCCCGTACCGCCTTCCAGGTGGCGAAGGTCATGCAGACGCGTGGCAAGCGCATCGTCCCCATCCACCCCGACGCACCCACGGTGCTGGGCGAGCAGGGCTACGCGACGCTGTCCGACGTGCCGTTCCCGATCGACGTCGTGGACGTCTTCCGGCGCTCGGAGGCAGCAGGACCCTTCGCGGACCAGGCGGTGGCCATCGGGGCGCGGGCCGTGTGGTTCCAGCTGGGTGTGATCGACGTGGCCGCGTTCGAGCGGACCCGGGCCGCGGGTCTCGCGATGGTGATGGACACCTGCCCGTTGATCGAGTGGGGAAGGCGGTCGGCGTGACCCCAGGGGTGGGCGGCCCTCTCGTCGTACCCCCGGGTCCCGGCATCCCCGGGGGGCTCGTGGTGCCCGAGCGCGAGATCGAGGAGCGGTTCTCGCGGTCGCCCGGGCCTGGCGGACAGTCGGTCAACACGACCGACAGCCGCGTCGAGGTCGTGTTCGACGCCGCGACGTCGGAGGTGCTGTCACCGCAGCAGCGCGACCGCCTGGTGTCGGTGATCGGGTCGAGCCGCATCAGCGTGACCGCGTCGGAGCACCGCTCGCAGCTGCGCAACCGCGTCGCCGCACGCGAACGCCTCGCCGAACGCCTGCGTACGGCCCTGGCGCCACCTCCGCGCCCGCGCGTCGCGACGAAGCCGACCCGCGGGTCGAAGCGCCGCCGGATCGAGGCCAAACGCCGCCGTGCACAGACGAAGTCGAACCGCGGGCGGGTCAGCGACGCCGACTGACGCTCGGTGCCGCGGGGACGTCCCGCGGAGCACGAGCCGCGCTGGCCGAAACCACCCGGCGATACCATCCGAGCATGACCGACGAGCAGCCCGAGAACCCTGGCCAGGACCGCTGGACCGACGAGGCGAAGGACGAGTTCGTCCGCGCCGCCGAAGCCCTCAGCTCCGCCCTGCGCACCCATGCCGTCGCGGTCGCCGCGGCGGGATCCGATGCCGACGTCCCCACCATCACCGCCGCCAAGGAGGCGCTCGCCGCGGCGCTCGAGGCGTACGACGAGGCGCAGTACGACTACAGCGGGACGTTCCCGCCCTTCGCGATCATCGAGGAGGACGGTGACGAGGAGGCCACGCACGACCACGACCACGACGGCAGCCCGCTCACCGGGCAGCGGGTGACGGGCGTGACGGTGCTCCAGCGCATGGACTACCGCATCACCGACCCGCAGGCGGTCGTCGCTGCCGGCAGCGTGGCGCAGAAGGCCTCGCCCGACGAGATCGACGGCCCGGTGACGGACCTCGGCGAGGCCCTCTATGCACTCGCGCACAGCAACGGCCTCGGCGGCTGGAGCGCGCTCGGCGAGACGGCCGGCATCGTGCCCGTCGCCCAGGTGACGCTCGCCGTCGCCAACGAGGGCCTCCTGCCGACCGACCCCGACGAGTGGCCCGAGGACTCGCTGTCGGTCGAGGAAGGCGAGCTGATCTTCCAGGAGGGCACGACCTGGGTCGAGTGACCCGGCAGATCACGTGTGCTGCGTGCCTGACGCTGTGCCGAGGAGCGGCGCCAGGGCACCGCGGAGATCGTCGATCTTCTGGTAGCGCAGGGCAGTCATCCCGACCTCGTGGGCTGCGGTGACGTTGGCGGTGGTGTCGTCGATGAACAAGCAGCGGTGGACCGGGGTGCCCACCCGTTCGGCGGCCAGGAAGTAGACGCGGGGGTCAGGCTTGATGTGGCCGACGCGAGAGGTGTTCACCACGGTGTCGGCGAGGTCGTCGAGCCCTTGCTGGACAAGGTCCCGCTCCAGCCGGGTGGTCGCGTTGGATACCAGGGCGACGGTCGCGACCGAGCGTGCCTGGCGGAGGAGGGACGCAACCTCGTGGTCGACGACGGGAACCAGGCCGGACCAGTCGTCGACCACGGCATGGGCGCGTTCGGTCGATCCGCAGATCTCCGCGAGGTCTGCGGTCACGAGTGAGCGCCAGTGCTCGTCGGTGATCGCTCCGGTGATCGCAGGGTGCAGGCGTGACGGGGCGAAGGCCACCTTCGCGAGTGTGCCCGCGGGAAGCCCGTGACTGGTGTCGATGTCGTCGGCAGCAGGCCAGTGTCGAAGCACGCCGTCGATGTCGCAGAGCACCGCGTCGTACGGGCGAACAGTCATGTGAGGACTCCTGGTGGTGGTTGCGGGCTGTCGTCGGCCTTGAAAGTTAAGGACATTAGCCGTACGGTGAAGAGCATGAGCCAATTACCGTCTGAGACCCTTCATCACCTTGCCCTCCCCGAGGGTCGGATCACCTACACCGACTCCGGACACGGGCCG
>NZ_JARBCJ010000179.1:0-6467 GCF_028803055.1 Mumia sp. | reverse complement strand
AGCTGGGCGCTCTGGTCCTGCACGTACGCGGCGTAGTGCTTGTTGGCCTGGTCGACCAGCACCTTGTCGTCCCCGCTGGCCGTGACGTCCTCGTCGGAGGGAGTCACCGCGAAGTCGTCGCGGATGCCCTCCCCCTTCATGCCCGGCTTGCAGGCGGTCACGTAGTCGCCCTCGGGCGCCGTCACCACGAGGTCACGAGTCAGGCCCGGGCCGATGTTCTCGATCTCGGCGACGATCCGCAGGCCGTCGGAGGCCAGCAGGTAGAACTCGGTGACCTCCGAGCCGTCGTTGCGGACGCTGAACCTCAGGTTGCCCGCGGGAGCCTTGGTGGCCGACAGCTCACAGCCGTCGGCGGTCGAGACCACGTCGAGGCTGCGGGCGTCACCTGCGTCGGCGGGTCGGTTGTCGGTGCACCCGGCGAGGACGCCGACCGACAGGGTGACGAGCCCGACGACGGCGGGGAGGGAGGTACGACGCATGTGAGCGGATCCTTCGTGGGGTGATGCGGTGTGGCGGTCGGTCAGGCGGAGACGCGCTGCTCGACCGGTCGGTCGGACCGGTCGCGGCGTCGCATCGTGAGGAGGAAGAGGGTCATCGTCGGGACGAGGTACAGCAGCCAGGCGAGGCCCTCGAGGACGGTGGTGGCGGGCGAGAAGTTGAAGACACCCTTGAGAAGGGTGGCGTACCAGGTGGCCGGGTCGATGACGTCGGAGACGTCGAAGAGCACGTTGCCCAGCCCGGGGAGGATCCCCGCCTCCTGGAGGTCGTGCACCCCGTACGAGAGCACTCCCGCGGCCACGACGACGAGGAACGCTCCGGTCCAGAGGAAGAAACGCGAGAGGTTGATCCGGATCGCGCCCCGGTAGAAGAGGTAGCCGAGCACGACGGCGGTCGCGAGCCCGAGGGCGGCGCCGAGCAGCGGCTCCCACGTCGCGGTCTGGCCGTCGGCGGTGGCGGTCTGGGTCGCTGCCCAGAGGAACAGCGCCGTCTCGAGTCCCTCGCGGCCGACGGCGAGGAGGGCGACGACCACCAGGGACCAGCGTCCGGCGTCGGCGGCGACGTCGATCTTGCCGCGGAGCTCGCCGCTGATCGTGCGGGCCGCGCCGGCCATCCAGAAGACCATCCAGGTCACGAATGCCACGGCGATGATGCTCAGCGTGCCGCCGATCGCCTCCTGCGCCTCGAACGTCAGGCCGCGCGGACCGAAGGTCAGCAGGGCGCCGAAGGCCGCGCTGATCCCGACGGCGAGTGCCACTCCTGCCCAGATCCGCGGCAGGAGGTGGCGTCGCTCGGTCTTCACGAGGTAGGCGACGAGGATGCTGATGACCAGCGCCGCCTCGAGCCCCTCGCGCAGGCCGATGAGATAGTTCGCGAACACGCTTCCCCCTTAGGCTTCTGTAAGCCTTGCCTAACTTAACCACGTCCGGCCGGGAGTCGCGCAAGGGCCGGCCCGTACGGCCGGCCCCTCCGCACTGATCAGAAGTTGCCGCGCCGCTCCTGCTCGCGCTCGATCGCCTCGAAGAGCGCCTTGAAGTTGCCCTTGCCGAAGCCGAGCGAGCCGTGGCGCTCGATCAGCTCGAAGAAGACGGTCGGCCGGTCACCGACCGGCTTGGTGAAGATCTGGAGGAGATAGCCGTCCTCGTCGCGGTCGACGAGGATCCCTCGGGCCTGGAGCTCCTCGATCGGCACCCGGACCTCGCCGATCCTCGCCCGCAGCTCGGGGTCGGTGTAGTAGGAGTCGGGCGTCGCGAGGAACTCCACCCCCTCCGAACGCAGGACGTCGACGGCGTTGACGATGTCGTTGGTCGCCAGGGCGAGGTGCTGCGCGCCCGGACCGCCGTAGAACTCGAGGTACTCGTCGATCTGCGACTTCTTCTTGCCCGCCGCCGGCTCGTTGAGGGGGAACTTGACCCGGTGGTTGCCGCTGGCCACGACCTTGCTCATCAGCGCCGAGTAGTCGGTCGCGATGTCGTCGCCGATGAACTCGGCCATGTTCGTGAACCCCATCACGCGGTGGTAGAAGTCCACCCAGGCGTCCATGCGGCCGAGCTCGACGTTGCCGACGACGTGGTCGAGCGCCTGGAAGATGCGCTTCGGCGCTCCCGCCCGCTTCTCGTACGCGCTGGTGCGCTCGACGAAGCCGGGCAGGTACGGACCGGAGTACGCCGACCGGTCGACGAGGGTGTGCCGGGTCTCGCCGTAGGTGGCGATGGCCCCGGTGCGGATGGTGCCGTGCTCGTCGGTGACGTCGTGCGGCTCCTCGAGCACCGTCGCGCCCTGCTCACGCGCGTGGGCGATGCAGCGGTCGACGTCGGGCACCTCGAGCGCGATGTCGACGATGCCGTCTCCGTGCGCCGCGTGGTGGGCGATCAGAGGACTGTCCGGTGCGACGGCGCCCTTGAGGACGAAGCGCACGCCGCCGCTGCGCAGGACGTACGCGCAGTGGTCACGGTTGCCGGTCTCCGGGCCGGAGTAGGCGACGAGCTCCATGCCGTACGCCGACTGGTAGTAGTGCGCGGCCTGCGTCGCGTTGCCGACCACCCACACCACGGCGTCCCAGCCGGTGACCGGGAAGGGGTCGTTGGCCTCGTCGTACTCCACCAGTCCGACGAGCTTCTTGAGCTGGTCGACGTCGAGTCCGGCGAGAGCCTCCTCGCTGGTCAGCGTGTGCTCGATGGTCATCGTGTCCTCCGGTTTGTTGCGCGAGCGAGCGGGTCGAGCCTCGTGTCCCAGATCACATCGCGCGGACGATCGACTGTGCAACCGGCACCTCCTCACCTGGCCGCAACGTGCAGATCGCCCACCGGAAGGCAGGTTTGACTGGACGGATCGTCTACTTCGTACGAGAGTGGCGTCGTGATGCTCGACCAGCTCGACCTCGCCCTGATCGCGGTGATGCACGACCACCCCCGCGCGGGGGTGCTGGAGCTCTCGCGCACCACCTCCGTCGCCCGCGGCACCGTCCAGGCCCGTCTGCGGCGGCTGGAGGAGGCAGGCGTGATCACCGGGTACGGCCCTGACGTCGACCTGCGGGCGGCCGGCTTCCCCGTCCAGGCCTACGTCACGCTCGAGATCGCGCAGGGCGCCCTGGACGAGGTCCGGGAGGCGCTCGACGCGATCCCGCAGGTGGTGGAGGCCGTCGTGACGACGGGGTCGTTCGACGTCCTGTGCCTGGTCGCCACGGCCTCGCACGAAGAGCTCCAGGGCACCCTGCTGCGGCTCGACCAGTCGCCGAGCATCGTCCGGTCCACGAGCATCGTCGTGCTGTCGGTGCTGATCCCGCGTCGCGTCCAGCCGCTGCTGGAGTCGGCTCCTCGCCCGGGGACCACCCGCGCCCCGGCATACCGCTCGCACGGCAGCTGATGAGCAGACTGCGCAGCAGAGCCAGCGTTTCTCGGCACGAAGTGATCAGGACACTGAGTTCGAGCACGTGATGTTGACCACATCCGTGGGCGCTCCGAGCATGGGTGCCGACCCCTGGCGCCGACCGCGCCCCTCGGACTCGGAAGGACGCGCATGACCACCACCGCACGCGACACCGTCGACGGCATCTTCGACGGACTCGAGGGGCTGACGATCGACTCCCACGAGCGCGTCCACTTCCACCACGACGAGGCCACCGGGCTGAGCGCGATCATCGCCGTGCACGACACCCGGCTCGGTCCGGCACTCGGCGGCACGCGGTTCTACCCGTACGCGTCCGGGAGCGATGCCCTCACCGATGTGCTCCGTCTCTCGGAGGGCATGACGTACAAGGCAGCGGCCGCGGGGCTCGACCTCGGCGGCGGCAAGGCCGTGATCGTCGGGGACCCGGCGACCCTCAGGTCGCGGGCGCTGCTCCGCGCGTACGGTCGGTTCGTCGGGTCGCTGGGGGGCCGATACATCACCGCGGGTGACGTGGGCGTCACGGCGGAGGACCTCGACGTGGTCGGCGAGGAGACCCCGTACGTCGTCGGTCGCACGGTCGCGGCGGGCGGCTCGGGTGACAGCGGGTTCGCGACGGCGTTGGGCGTGTTCTCCGCGATGCGCGCGGCCGCCGCGCACACGTTCGGGAGCGCCGACCTCGGCGCTCTGACCGTCGGCGTCGAGGGGGCGGGCAAGGTCGGTCTCCGGCTGATCGGACTGCTGCGCGACCAGGGAGCGCGTGTGGTGCTCGCCGAGCCCGACGCCGGCGCACGTCGCCGGGCCGGGGAGACCCATCTCGGGCTGGAGCTCGTGGACTCGGTGGTCGACGCCGAGGTGGACGTCTATGCCCCGTGCGCCCTCGGCGGCACGCTCACGCCGGCCTCGGTCGAGACGGTGCGCGCCGGTCTGGTCTGCGGCGCCGCCAACAACCAGCTCTCGACTCCGGACGTCGAGGAGATGCTCGTCGAGCGTGGGACGGTCTGGGTGCCGGACTACGTCGCGAACGCAGGAGGCCTCGTCCAGGTCGGCGGCGAGCGCGACGGCAGCACGCCCGACCAGGTCCGGGTGAGGGTCGCCGCGCTGGAGGACCGCGTCCGCGACATCTTCGCGACGGCGAGCGCGGAGAGGACGACGGCCGGTGCCGCAGCCCGTGCTCTGGCCCGCCGACGTCTGGACGCCGCCGAGGCGCCGCCCGGCAGGTGACGGCGAGACCTCCACGTGCGCGAGGATCGTCGGCATGACCCACCACGACCTCGCCGGCGATCCTCAGCACCTCTGGACGACGACCCACGAGCCCCGGCTGGAGGTCGCGTCCGGCGACACGGTGTCGTTCGACTGCGAGGATGCCGTGAACGGGCGGTACGACGAGGTGCCGACGGGCGGAGCGCTGCCTGCGTCCGACCCGACACGGCCGATGTACCCGCTCGCCGGCCCCGTCGTGGTCGCCGGCGCAAGGCCCGGTGACGTGCTCGAGGTGGAGATCCTCGAGGCGGAAGGGACCAAGGGATTCGGCTGGACCGTGCTGGGGCCGGACGAAGGACTGCTCGCCGCCGACTTCAGCGAGAGGTACCTGTTCCGCTGGGAGATCGACGGCGACCACACCGACATGGGCGACGTGGCGCGCGTGCCGGTCCGTCCGTTCTTCGGCGTCGTCGGCGTCTGCCCGGACACCGTCGAGCCGCTGCCGGTCATGCCGCCAGGCACGTTCGGCGGCAACCTCGACTGCCGCGACCTCGTCGTCGGCTCGTCGGTGTTCCTGCCGGTCCAGGTGCCGGGCGCTCGGCTCGCGATCGGCGACCCGCACGCGGCGCAGGGTGACGGCGAGGTGTGCGTGAGCGCGGTCGAATGGGCGGCCCGCGGTTCCGTACGCGTTCGCCTGCACCAGGGGCGATCGATCCCCGGGCCGCAGTTCCGGACTCCCGGTGCGCTGCGCACGGGGCTCGAGGATGCCGGCTGGTATGCGACGACCGGGGTGGCGCCGTCCTTGATGCGGGCCGCTCAGGACGCCGTGCGGGCGATGATCGACCACCTCGGCCACACCTACGGGCTCGACCCGCGCGACGCCTACGTGCTGTGCAGCGTCGTGGTCGACCTCAAGATCAGCGAGGTGGTCGACGCACCGAACTGGGTGGTCAGCGCGTACCTGCCGTTGAGCGTCATGCGCTGACGCGCACGCCGCGGTCGGGGAGGTTTGGAGATGTTACCGCCGGGTACCTGAGTTTGATCGCGTTTTCGCGGCCCGGGAGAGGCCGAGCCGATCCGGCTAGAGCCTCCTGATCTCACACAAGGAATTCACAATGTCGACCACGCATGCCACCCACCAGAACCACGACCGCTCGACCGCCCGACTGAGCACCGAGACCAAGGCGTCCTTCAAGACGAGCGAGCTCATCGCCTACGTCGTCGTCGCGCTCGGCGTCCTGATCGCCTCGGCCTTCGTCGACGGCAGCGACTTCGGTCCTCAGGAGGCATGGTTCTACGTGACCCTCCTGACGATCGGCTACATGGTCAGCCGCGGCCTGGCGAAGTCCGGAAGCCGTGACTTCTACGACGCCGGCGACCGGGCTGAGTCCGACCGCCACTGATCTCGTACCGAGACACCGAACCGCCTCAGCGTCTGACGCTGGGGCGGTTCGTGCGTGGTGACGGCGCCAACGCTGCCGGGGTCAGTCGGAGCCGAGGGCCCTGGCGGCGGCGGTGCCGTACGCGTGGTCGTCGGTCGCGGTGCCACCCTCGCCGAGCTCCAGCGGCCGGAAGGTGTCGACCATGACCGCGACCTCGTCGAACTCCTGGGCACCGAGCGAGGCTTCGACCGCGCCCGGCTGCGGCCCGTGCGCGATGCCTCCCGGGTGCAGCGAGATGGAGCCGACGCCGATGCCGGTGCCCTTGCGCGCCTCGTAGTCGCCGGCGACGTAGAACATGACCTCGTCGGAGTCCACGTTGGAGTGGTAGTACGGCAGGGGGATCGACAGCGGGTGGTAGTCGACCTTGCGGGGCAGGAAGTTGCAGACCACGAAATTGTGCCCCTCGAAGACCTGGTGCACCGGCGGCGGCTGGTGCAC
>NZ_JARBCJ010000178.1:0-6509 GCF_028803055.1 Mumia sp. | reverse complement strand
CACCTTCGAGGTGCACCACACGTACCGCTACATCAGCCCCGCGTAGCCGTCACTCGTCCCCAGGCGCCTTGCGGCACTCCACGTTGTCGGCGGCGTTGTACTTCGCCGTCGTCGTCTCACGCTTGACCACCGCGCCGTCACGCGTGAAGGTCCGATAGACGTCGACGTCGAACCCGGTCACGCCGGCCTGGGGCAGGCACTCGTCGGAGGCGTCGTAGCGGGTCGCGGGCGACCGGAAGTTGCGCTTGGACGACAACCCTGACTTGATGTCCCACTGCTTCGTGCCCCACAACGTGACATTCATCGAGCCCTGGCGGCCCGGGGTGCTGCGGTTGACCCAGGCCTGGATGAGGATGCCGTGATCGGTGGTGTTCTTGAACTTGAGGTCGACCGACGGCCAGGCGACCGTCGCCTCGCGGCCCACCGGGTAGCGGCTGATGTAGAAGCTGTGCGGCTTGTGAGTGACGTCCTCGAGGCCGGCGAAGAATCCCGCGTTGTAGAGCGTGGTCGCGACCTGGGAGACGCCGCCGCCGAGGTCCTCGCGGAAGACGCCGTTGCTGATCATCGTGCCCGCGGTGAAGCCGTTGGCGACCGTACGCTCGCCGACGGTCTCGTTGAAGCTGAACGTCTCGCCTGGCTTGAGCAGCGTGCCGTTGACGAGCTCGGCGGCGCGGCCCTGGTTGGTGTTGCGGTAGTCCGCGTGCGGGTAGTTCGTCGAGAAGGAGCTGACCTTCTCGACGATGCCGAGCTTCTCGACCTCCTTGGTGGTGAGGTCAGGCGCCTTCTGCTTGGGCTCCACCTCGACCGCGCGTTCGGCGCCGGACTTCTGGAGCACCGGCACGAGGGCGGTCGCCACGTCGGCCGGGACCACGCCGATGCCGGCCTTGCCCGGGACCACGACCGGCTTGCCGGAGCGGATCGCCACCGTGGCGTCCTGCGCCGGTGTGCCGATCTCCTCGGTCGCCTCGGCGAGCGGCTCCGCCAGCTTCTTGGGGTCGACGACCGTCGTGAGCTTGCCGTCCTTCACCTGCACGCTCAGCGCAGGCGCGTAGTCCGACGGGGCGAGCTCGGCAGACTTGCTCCCGGCGACGATCTTGACCGGGGCCGACATCGCCGGCTTGGCGATCTCGGTGACCGCGGCCCGGAGGTCGTCGACGCTCACTGCGGGCTCCAGCACGTCGACCGGCAGCTCGAGATCGGTGTGCGCGAGCGGGTACGAGCTGCGGACGAGGGCCGTCGTGGCCTTCTGATCCACCGCGCGGCCCGCCTTGGGCTTGCTCACCTTGGGCTTGCCGTCGGTGAAGCCGATGCGACCCTCGGAGACCTCGCGGTCGGTGTCGTCGGCGATGGAGGCCACGGCCGACTCGAGCACCTTGTCGTCCACGGCGACGGCCACGTCGTAGCTCTCCGCGCCGAAGAGCACGTCCAGCATCGTCAACGGGTTCCACACCGAGGTGTCGGCACCGGTCTGGGCGATCGAGGTGTCGAGGTCGACGGCGAGCCCGGCCTCGTCGGGCGTGAGCTCGAAGGTCTTCTTGCCGCGGACGATCCGGACGGGCTCCTTGGCCGGCGCGGCCAGCGTGTCACCGAGTGTGGTCCGCGCCTCGTCGATCGGCTTCATGCCGAGCTCGACGCCGCCGATCGAGGTCCCCGCGGGCACGCGGTCCGAGGTGGAGAAGTGCAGGACGACGTAGACGGTCACGACGAGCAGCGCGATGACGGCGAGAGCGATCAGCGCGATGCGGTCGCCGCGTCGGCGCTTCTCCTCGAACAGAGTCGTGTCGTGCTCGGTGAGCGTGGGGGTCGGGGTCGGGGCCATGTGTTCCTCGTGGTCCGGGTCGTGCGGGGGCCGGTCAGCGCTGGTGCTCGACCGGGGCCAGGCCTGAGTTTTTCTCGCTCTCGGGGGAGCGGACCAAGGCGCCGTAGTGCGAACGGTAGTAGAGAAGGGGCTCCCCGAGCCGGGACTCGCCGAAATCGCGGGTTCCGTCGGGTGCCGCGGGGGCGCCCGGCTCGTCGGCACGCACCGCCGCCGTCAGGACCTCGCCGACGACGATCGTGTGGTCACCACCGTCGTACGTCTGCCAGGTGCGGCACTCGAGCCACCCGATGGCCCGGTCGAGCAGCGCTGCGCCGGTGGCTTCGCCCCGGTGGTGCGGGACACGCTCGAGCTGTCCCTCGAGGGGGCGCCCGCGGCGGGCGAGCCAGGTGGCGTCGTCCTGTCCGTTCTCGGCGAGGACGGAGACGCCCCACGTGCCGGAGGACAGCACCGCGTCGTGGAACCGCGCTCGTCGGTCGACGGCGACGAGCACCAGGGCGGGGTCGAGCGAGACCGAGCAGAAGGCGCTCGCGGTCATCGCGTGATCGAGCCCGTCGGCCACCGTGGTCGTGACCGTGACGCCGCTCGCGAACCGTCCGAGGACATCACGGAAGGTGCGCGCGGCCGCTGGGTCGAGGGGGTGGGGCACTGAGCTCACCCTCCCAGCCTACGGGGACGGTCCACCGTTTCGGACGCGATGTGACCTGCGCCGCGTGCGGCGAGCACGACGCCGGCTCCGAGGACGACGAGGGAGCCGAGCAGGAACGAGTAGCCGAGGGCGTCGGCCGCCACCAGGTAGTCGCCCTCGGGCCGCGACGACATGGTGAGCAGCAGCACAGCGCCGTAGGAGACGGCGAGGACGACCGCGGCGGCCGTACCCCCCACGAGCGCGGCAGCACGCAGCGTCACCAGCACCGTGCCCAGCGCCAGGACGACCCCCCACGGGACGGGGCCGGTGACGTGCCGGTGGACGACCAGTCCGGCAACGCAGAGGACCGCTCCGAAGACGGCGGCGAGGAGCAGGACGAGCGGCCCCGCGGAGCGCGAGTCAGCGCGTGCCCGCGAAGAGGTCATGCTCGAGCCCGTCCTCCCCCGGCACCGGCGTGCCCTTCGCGATCCGGAAGAACTCGGTGCCCCACACGTACGCGCCGAGGTTGTTGGACAAGGCGAAGAAGGGGCTGTCGACCTGGATCTGAGTCGGGTAGGCGCGCATCGCGTCCAGCTTGGCCTCGGCGAACTCCTCGGCGACCACCGATGCCGCGATCTGGTCGTCGGGGACGGCCATGAACGACAGGTCTCCCTCGGGGTCGAGGCCCTCGAAGGTGGTGTGGTCGCCGGCCGCTCGGAGCTTGCGCAGACCCTCCCGCAGCCACGAGTCGGCGTTGGCGGTCCAGTAGACCTTGTCGACGTCCCAGGCGGCGCCGAGGTCGGCGCGGTAGGACGGGGCGGCGGCGAGCGCGACCGCGTAGGTCGCCACGCGGTGCGCCTGCACGTGGTCGGGGTGACCGTAGTTGCCGAAGTCGTCGTAGGTGATGAGGACCTGTGGGCGGATCTCGCGGATCACGGCGACGAGGTGGTCGGCCGCCTCGCGGAGGTCGGCGAGCCAGAACGCGTTGGGGGCGACGTCGGGCGCGACGGTGGCGGCACCGGACTCGGACCACACCATGCCCGAGTCACGGTAGGTCCCGGCCCCTCCGAGCCATCGGGCGTCGGTGATGCCGAGTCGCTTCATCGCCGCGTCGCGCTCGGCGACCCGGTGCTCACCGAGCGTGTCGTCGCGGTCGGCCGCGAGATGCTCGAGCTCGGGCACCAGGACCTCGCCCATCTCGCCCATCGTGCACGTCACCAGGGTGACGAGCGCGCCCTCGGCGGCATACTTCGCCATCGTCGCGCCGGTCGTGATCGTCTCGTCGTCGGGGTGAGCGTGCACCAGGAGCAGACGGCGGTCGGGGAGGTTGTCGGGCATGCCGCCCAGCGTACCGAGGCGGACGGACGCCCCACGCCTCTTGTCGCGCCAGACGGTCGTCTAGAGTCGGCGCACCGCGCGTGTCACGGGTCACACTCGACACGCTCGCACCCGTCCGCCGGTCCTCGAGGAGATCACCATGGCCGACCGCACCGTCGACGTCGTCATCGTCGGCGCAGGCCTGTCCGGCATCAACGCCGCGTACCGCCTGCAGGAGCGCAGCCCGGGCACCACCTACGCGGTCCTCGAGGCCCGCGACGCGATCGGCGGGACGTGGGACCTGTTCCGCTACCCCGGTGTGCGCTCGGACTCCGACATCTTCACGCTCTCGTTCCCGTTCCGCCCCTGGCGCGGGCCGGACTCGATCGTCGACGGCGAGCAGATCCGGGACTACCTCCACGAGACCGCGCGGGAGAGCGGGATCGAGCAGCACATCCGGCTGTCGACCACGGTCCTCGCCGCCGACTGGTCCCCCGAGCGTGCACGCTGGACGGTCACGGTCGCCACCGGGCCGGACACCGTCGAGGAGACGTACGAGGCGCGCTTCGTCTTCTTCTGCAGCGGCTACTACGACTACGACGCCCCGTACGACCCGGGTCTCGCCGGTGTCGAGGACTTCCGAGGGCGGGTCGTCCACCCGCAGTTCTGGCCCGACGACCTGGACTACGCCGGCAAGCGGGTGGTCGTCGTGGGCAGCGGAGCCACCGCCATCACCGTCGTGCCCGCGATGGCCGAGCAGGCGGAGCACGTGACGATGCTGCAGCGGACCCCCACGTACGTCGTCGCGCAACCGAAGCAGGACGCCGTCGGCAACGCGATCCGCAAGGTGCTCCCGCCCCGGGCGGGGCACCTCGCGATGCGGACCAAGAACACCGCGATGCAGTGGGGCTTCTACCAGGCGTGCCGACGGCTGCCCAACCAGATGGCCGGGCTGTTCCGCAAGGGCGCGGTGGCGGCGATCGGCTCCCAGGAGATCGTCGACGCGCACTTCACACCGCCGTACCGGCCGTGGGACCAGCGCCTGTGCATCTCCCCCGACGGCGACCTGTTCCAGGCGATCCGCGAGGGCAGTGCCTCCGTGGTGACCGGCCACATCGACCGCTTCGTCGAGAACGGCATCCGGCTGGAGAGCGGCGAGGTGGTGGAGGCCGACGTCGTCGTGACGGCGACCGGGCTCGCCCTGCAGCTGCTCGGCGGCACGCAGATCAGTGTCGACGGGACGCCGGTCGACCTCGCGCACACCTACGCCTACCGCGCGACGATGCTCAGCGGCATCCCCAACCTGGCGTTCTGCATCGGCTACGTGAACCTCTCGTGGACGATGCGCTCGGACATGACGGCGCGCCTCGTGGCTCGGATCGTCAACCGGCTGCGCGACACCGGCGCCGACACGGTGACGCCGGTGATCGAGGGGACGCCCGAGTCCCGCCCGCTGTTCGACATGGACTCCGGCTACATCCGCCGTGGCGCGCACCTGCAGCCGCGGTCGACCGGTGACTACCCGTGGTCGATGCGCCAGAACGTCGTCGTGGACGCGTGGGCGACCAACCGGGCCGACCTCGACGACGGCCTTGTCTGGACCCGTTCGGCGCGTACCCAGGACCGGACGGAGGTCGGGGCATGAGGGCGGTCACCTGCCACCGCGGCGAGCTCGCCGTCGCCGAGGTCCCCGATCCCGTCCCCGGCCGGGGCCAGGTCCTGATCGAGGTCACCAGGAGCGGGATCTGTGGGTCCGACCTGCACGCCCGGACCCACAGTGACCTCACGGCCGACGGAGCCGCCGAGATCGGGTACGACGGCTTCATGCGCTCCGAGCAGACCGTCGTCCTCGGGCACGAGTTCTGCGGGCGGGTCGTCGCGTACGGGCCCGGCTGCCAGGAGCGGTGGCCGGTGGGCACCAGGGTGGTGGCGCTGCCGGTGCTGCGGCAGGACGACGGCGCACACCTCACCGGCCTCTCGGAGCGCGCGCCTGGCGGCTTCGCCGAGATGACGCTGGTATCGGAGGTGATGACGATGCCGGTCCCCGACGGGGTGAGCGACGACCACGCCGCGACCACCGAGCCGCTCGCCGTCGCGCACCACGCCGTACGGCGCAGCGAGGTCGGCAAGAAGGACGTCGCGATCGTCGTGGGATGCGGACCCATCGGGCTCGCCGTGATCCTCATGCTCAAGGCCGCCGGGGTCCGCACGGTCGTCGCCAGCGACCTCTCGGCGGCACGCCGGCAGCTGGCGGCACGGTGTGGCGCCGACATCGTCGTCGACCCGCGCACCGAGTCGCCGTGGACGGCGTACGGAGAGCGCAAGGGCCACCTTCGCACCGCACCGAGCCTGATCGAGCTGGGGATGGACACGCTCCAGGTCCTGCGACGGGTGCCGGGACTGCCGTGGTGGCGGGTGATGCGCGCCGCCGAGAAGGTGGGCGCCACGCCTCGCGGCCCGGTCGTCTTCGAGTGCGTCGGTGTGCCCGGGATGATCGAGGACGTCATCACGCACGTGCCGTTGCTGTCGCGTGTCGTGGTCGTGGGCGTCTGCATGGAGCCCGACACGTTCCGCCCGTCGATGGCGATCAACAAGGAGATCGACCTGAGGTTCGTCTTCGCCTACGGACCCGGCGAGTTCTACGAGACGCTCCAGATGATCGCCGACGGCACCGTCGACCCGTCGCCGCTGCTGACCGGCACCGTCGGGCTGGACGGGGTCGCCGACGCGTTCACCGCCCTCGCCGAC
>NZ_JARBCJ010000177.1:0-6512 GCF_028803055.1 Mumia sp. | reverse complement strand
CGGAGCTTCGCCGCGACCTCCGCAAGGCCGGCCAGCCCGCCTGACCCCGACGGGACCTCAGCCCTCAGGCGCGGGCGTCGTCCGGCAGGCCGGCCAGGTGCAGGCCCGAGCGGACCTTGTAGCGCTTGTTCACGTTGATCAGGACCGCGGTGAACGGCTCGAGCTGACGGGCGATCCGCAGGGCCCCCGCGTCGATGCCGCGGTGCCCGGTGACCGTACGCGCGAGGTCGGCGACCAGGTCCTTGGCCTCCGCGTCGTCCCCGCACACCAGCACGTCCTCGTGCGACAGCGGATCGGGCGTCTTCCACAGCGACAGGGCGGCCAGGTGGTGGAACGCGCCGACGACCCGCGCTCCGGGCACGGCCTTCTGCGTCCCCTCGGCGGCCGACTCGGCCAGCGTGAGGCCGTACGGGCCGGCGGCGTCGAAGCCGAGAGGGTTCACGCAGCTGATCACGATCTTGGCGTCGAGAGCCGGTGCCAGGTCGGCGACGAGCGCGTCGTACCCGTCCCACGGCACGGCGAGCACCACGACGTCCGCCGCGGCGGCCGCGTCGGCGTTGGTGGCGCCGTCGAGTCGTACGGTCGCGCCGTTGTCAGCGGCGCGGGTCGAGATCTCCTCGGCCTTCTCGGCGGCGCGCTCGGCCGATCGCGACCCGATGACGACCGTGTGGCCGGCGAGTGCGAAACGGTACGCGAGCCCGCGGCCCTGCGGGCCGGTCCCGCCGACGACGGCGATGTGATGAGTCATGACGTCCTTCGATCCGGTGTGTTCGGCAGCACGACGCATCGTCTCACGCACGGCGGGAGACGATTACGATAAGGCGATCATGACGAGCGACCGCGAGATCCGACGGGCGCTGGCCCGCGCCGAGGCTGGGAAGTCCCTCGACCACGCGGAGACGGTAGCGCTCGCTTCCTCCCGCGGCGACGACCTCGTGCGCCTGAGTGACGTCGCGTCGCGCGTGCGTGACGCGGCCATGGTCGCGGCTGGGCGTCCCGGCGTCGTCACGTACTCGCGCAAGGTCTTCGTCCCGGTCACGCGGCTGTGCCGCGACCGGTGCCACTACTGCACGTTCGCGACCACGCCGAACCGTGTCGACGCGCCGTTCCTGTCGCCGGACCAGATCCTCGCCATCGCCGCGCAGGGCGCGGCGCAGGGGTGCAAGGAAGCGCTCTTCACCCTCGGCGACCGCCCGGAGGACCGCTGGCCCCAGGCTGCCGAGTGGCTGCACGAGCACGGGTACGACGACACGCTCTCGTACGTGCGCGCGATGGCGATCCGCGTCCTCGAGGAGACGGGGTTGCTCCCGCACCTCAACCCCGGCGTGATGTCGTGGGCGGAGCTCCAGCGGCTCAAGCCGGTCGCGCCGTCGATGGGCATGATGCTCGAGACCACCGCGACACGGCTGTGGTCGGAGCCCGGTCAGCCGCACTACGCCTCGCCGGACAAGGACCCGGCCGTGCGCCTCCGGGTCCTGGAGGACGCGGGTCGCATCGGCATCCCGTTCACCACCGGGATCCTCGTCGGCATCGGGGAGACCGTGGAGGAGCGTGTCGACGCGCTGTTCGAGCTGCGGCGGCTCTCGCGCACCTACGGCGGGATCCAGGAGGTGATCGTCCAGAACTTCCGCGCCAAGGACGACACGGCGATGCGCAACGAGCCCGATCTGGGGGTCGAGGAATACCTCGCCACGCTGGCGACCGCACGGATCGTGCTGGGTCCGGGGGTCACGTTGCAGGCCCCGCCCAACCTCTCCGATCCCGACTCGATCGCCCCGCTGCTCGCGGCGGGCGTCGACGACTGGGGTGGCGTGTCCCCGGTGACGCCCGACCACGTCAACCCCGAGCGCCCGTGGCCGCAGATCGACGATCTCGCGACCTGGACCGCGCAGTCGGGCCTGACCCTGGCCGAGCGACTGACGGTGCACCCGCGGTTCGTGCGCGAGACGTTGTCGGGGGAGCGCCCGTGGTTCGACAGCCGGTTGATCCCGCACGTGTCCGCTCTCGCGGATCCTGACGGGCTCGCCGACGCCGGAGCGCCGGTCGTGGGTCGGCCCTGGCAGGACCCCGAGACACCTCCGGAGGCGAGCGGCCGTACGGAGCTGCACACCGAGATCGACACGGTCGGCCGGAGTGCGGACCGACGCAGCGACTTCGCGGGTGTCTACGGCGACTGGGAGGAGGTGCGCGAGCACGCGTCCCGGACCTCCGAACCCCTTGGTCTGCCGTCGGTCCCCGAGCGACTCGACTCCGACGTCCGTACGGCCCTGGCGCGCGCCTCTGAGGAGCCCGCGGGCCTCTCCGACGGGGACTACCTCGCCCTCATGACCGCCGAGGGCCCGGCGCTGGACGCGGTCTGCCGTCTCGCCGACGACCTGCGGCGCGACGCGGTCGGCGACGAGGTGACCTACGTCGTCAACCGGAACATCAACTTCACCAACGTCTGCTATGTCGGATGCCGGTTCTGTGCGTTCGCTCAGCGAAAGTCCGACGCCGACGCCTACACGCTCTCTCTGGAGCAGATCGGAGACCGCGTCCGCGAGGCGACCGCGCTCGGCGCGAGCGAGATCTGCCTCCAGGGCGGCATCTCACCCGACCTGGGACCCTCGGCCTACGCCGACATCGTTCGCGCGGTGAAGGCGGCGTCGCCGGACGTCCACGTCCACGCGTTCAGCCCGATGGAGATCGTCACTGCGGCGGCGAAGGCGGGCCGTTCGATCCGCGAGTGGCTGACGGAGCTGCGGGAGGCGGGGCTCGACACGATCCCCGGCACCGCGGCGGAGATCCTCGACGACGACGTCCGTTGGGTGCTGACCAAGGGCAAGCTGCCGGCGGCGCAGTGGATCGAGGTCGTCGAGACCGCGCACAGCCTCGGCATCCGGTCGAGCTCGACGATGATGTACGGCCACGTCGACAACCCCCGGCACTGGGTCGGGCACCTGCGCACCCTCGCGGAGGTGCAGGAGCGCTCGGGCGGGTTCACGGAGTTCGTCGCGCTGCCGTTCATCCACACCAACGCGCCGATCTATCTCGCCGGCGTCGCCCGTCCGGGGCCCACGCTGCGCGACAACCGGGCTGTCCACGCCCTCGCGCGAATCATGCTGCACGGGCGGATCCACAACATCCAGACCTCGTGGGTCAAGCTCGGTGTGGACGGCACGCGGCAGATGCTGCGCGGCGGTGCGAACGACCTCGGCGGCACGCTGATGGAGGAGACGATCAGCCGCATGGCGGGGTCGCAGCACGGCTCGGCCAAGACGGTCCACGAGCTCCGGGTGATCGCCGAGGGGATCGGCCGACCCGTTCGTGAGCGGCGTACGGACTACCCCCACCAGCAGGAGACCGCGGCCTGACGGCGGCACCACCGGAATCACCCCTCCCGGGCGATGCTGGTGACGTCCGTCCGGCGAGACAGTTCTGCTGGAGCGCATGGGCGCGCCGAGGCACCGCATGACGGAAAGGGTCGCGCATGGACGACTTCTGGGACTTCTTCTGGCTCCTGGTCTGGAGCTTCTTCTTCGTGGCGTACCTGATCCTGCTCTTCCAGATCTTGACCGACCTCTTCCGTGACCATCATCTGAGCGGTTGGTTGAAGGCAGTGTGGGTGATCTTCTTGATCATCTTCCCGTTCCTGACGGCGCTGGTGTATCTGATCGCCCGCGGCGGAGGCATGGCCGAGCGGCAGGCGGCGGCGTTGCGGGCGGCCAAGGCCGAGACCGATCAGTACATCCAGCAGACCGCAGGCCACGCGAGTCCGGCGCACCAGATCGAGACGGCGAAAGCACTGCTGGACTCGGGGACGATCAGCCAGGCGGAGTTCGACCAGCTCAAGGCCAAAGCGCTCAGCTGAGCGCTCGTCCGAGCGAGGCTCGGCGCCAGCCCACGATGCCGAGGGCGGCGCCGAGCCCGGCGACGAGTGCGACCGCGTGCTGCACGACCGCGATCACGACGAGCTGCACGAGCGAGGCGTCGGGTGGCGTGCCCGGCTCGTCGAGGGCGCTCGAACGGGCGATCGCCGCCACGGCCATCACGCTCACGAGGACGAGCGGCGGCGCGACCATCGGGGCGTAGAGCGCTTGCCGCGAGGCGGCAAGGGCGTTCGTGGCCGAGACGAGCACGAACAACACGTCGAAGAACCAGCCGAGGCGCTCGGTCGTGAGGATCTCGAGCCAGGCGGTGGCGAAAGCTGCCACGACGGCGACGACCACCACGCCGCGCGCGGACAGGTCGTGCTGGGCGGCGCGCGCTGTCCACGCCTTGCGGTGGCGTGGCGGCCGCCGACCAGGACCGCGGGAGAGCCGTGCCCACTGCTGCACGTCTCCACGCTATGGCGTGGTGTCTCGATCAGCCCGTACGGCGCGCCGTGCCGAGGCCGGTATCGCCGTCCTCGGCGCGCTCGACCTCAGCGGACGTGATCTCCTCGACGATGCGGTCGACCAGCTCCGGCGCCTGGACGGGACGAGCCAGGCTCTCGACCGGCTCGGGCGCCGGCAGGTCGGCGTCGGGTGCGTGGAGCTCCGACATCCGACGCGCCGTGACGAGGACCCGCGTCTCCAGCGACCCGACGGCGCCGTTGTAGGCACCCACCGCCGCATCGAGGCTGCGCCCGACCTTGCCGAAGTGCTTGCCCAGGGTGCCGAGACGCTCGTACAGCTCGCGCGCGAGGGTGTGGACCTCCCGTGCCTGGTCGGCGATCTGCGCCTGGGTCCAGGCGTAGCCGACGGTGCGCAGCAGCGCGATCAGCGTCGTAGGGGTCGCCAGCACGACGCGCTTGGCGGCGGCGTCCTCCAGGATCGACGGGTCGGTGTCGAGCGCGGCGGACAGGAACGCCTCACCGGGCACGAAGAGCACCACGAACTCCGGCGCGGTGGTGAACTGCCGCCAGTAGGCCTTGGCCGACAGCCCGTCGACGTGAGTCCGGAGCTGACGCGCGTGCCGCCGGAGGTGAGCGGCGTACTCGTCCTCGTCATCGGCCTCGGTGGCGTCGAGGAAGGCATCGAGCGGGACCTTGGAGTCGACCACGACGTGCTTGTCGCCGGCCAGGTGCACGACCATGTCGGGGCGCAGCGCGGCTCCGCCGTCACGGACCGTGGTCTGGAGGTCGAAGTCGACGCGATCGACCATGCCTGCGAGCTCGGCGGCCCGCTGCAGGTGCATCTCGCCCCACCTGCCGCGGACCTGCGGCTTGCGGAGCGCCGTCGACAGCGAGGCGGTCTCGCGTCGCAGGGACTCGCTCGTCGTGCGGACCTGCTCGACCTGCTCCCGGAGCTGGCTCTGCCACGACACCCGTCCCGCCTCGATCTCGCGAAGCCGGGTGTCGAAGCGGTCGAGACTCTCCTTGACCGGGCCCACGGCCTGCGCCGTCGCGTGCGCGGACAGCTGCACGTGGTCGACGGTGGCGGCATCGTGACGGCGCAGCACGCCGCTGCCGAGCAGCACTCCGACGGCGAGGCCGGCGAGCAGGGCGAGCAGGGCGACGAGGAGCAGGCTGAGCATGGGGTCAGCGTCTCAGCGGTCACTGACAGTTCTGCTGTCGGCGGCACCCTCCCGTTCGGTCACCGCGCGTCGGGCGACCCACGCCGCCCCTGTCCCCGCCGCCGCCAGGAGCCCGCCCAGGACGAGCCACCCCGCCGTGCCGTGCTCGATCGCCGTCGCGGTCACCAGGATCGGCGACACCATGGCCGCGACCGCGTAGCCCGTCTGCGTCAGTCCCTGGTACGCCCCCGCTCGACGCGTGTCGGCGAGCCCGAACGCCATGCCCCAGCCGCCCGCCTCGCCGAGGACCTCGCCCCACCCGTGCACGAGAGCCGCGACGACGAGCAGCGCGCACGCGGTCACGACGTCGCCGTATCCCGCGGCGGCGTAGGCGACGCACGCCGCAGCGAGCAGCCACGACCCCTGCCGTACCGCGATGCCTGCCCTACGAATGTCGTGCGTGCCCCGCGACACCCGAACCTGCAGCACCGCGACGACCACCGTGTTGAGCACGAGCAGCACCGAGACCATCGCGGTCGGTGCGGCGGTGGTCGCGATCCACAACGGGACGCCGATCGTCTGGAGTCCGAAGTGCATGGCGACGACGGCGTTGAGGCCGACGCTGGCGACGTACGTGCGGTCGCGCCAGGGCGACGGGCCGCGGGCCGGCTGCCCGGCGTCGGTCGGCATCCGAGAGGCCTCGGTCATCGTCACCGCCAGTGCCGGGACCGCGTACGGGAGCCGGACGACCGGAACAGCGGCCACGAGCAGGAGGGCGCCCGCCGCGAGCATCGCGGCCCGGTACGCGGCTGCGGTGTCGACGACGAGGGCCGCCGCTGCGGTGACGGTGCCGAGTCCGATGCACACGTTGGTGACCACGCGCATCCGCGCCCGGAGGGTGACCCTGTCGGGTCCGACGTACCAGCGCGCGATGATCGCCTGCTTCGCCGATCCCTGCACCGAGCGCGCGCCGACCGCGACGCAGGCGACGAGGACGAAGACGAGCGCGTCCGCGGCGAAGGTGTACGCGAGCATCG
>NZ_JARBCJ010000176.1:0-6673 GCF_028803055.1 Mumia sp. | reverse complement strand
CGACGACGCGTGAGATGACGGCGTCGACCCAGCCGAGGTAGTAGCCCGAGACCGTGCCGAGGGTGACGCCGATCAGCACGGAGACGCTGACGACGATGACCGCCAGCAGCAAGGACGGTCGCGTGGCGTGGACCAGCTGTGCCAGCACGTCGCACCCGTACGCGTTGGTGCCGAACGGGTGGGCGCCCCCGAACCACTGCGGAGGGATGCGCGCGTCGGCGATGTCGCAGCGCTGCGGGTCCTTGCGCGTGAAGAGGAACGGGAAGAGAGCGACCAGCAGGAAGAACGCGGCGACGACGGTCGCGAGGATCACGTCGGGGCGTCGTCGGAGGCTGCGGAACGCGTCCGACCACAGCGAGCGTGGCGGGAGGCCCGCATTGGTCTCCTCCGCGATCAGGGCGGAGACGCTGGGGTCACTCATAGCGGATCCTCGGGTCGAGTGCGGCGTAGACGATGTCGACGACGATCATCACCACGATCGTGACCACGGCCAGGAGGGTGACGATGCCGATCACGACGGCGACATCGCTGTCCTGCACGGCCCTCCAGAGGACACCGCCCATCCCGTAGATGTTCATCATGCCCTCGGTGATGACCACGCCCGCGAGGGCTTCGGTGAAGACGATGCCGACCGCGGTCGCCACCGGGATCGAGGAGTTGCGGACGACGTGGTGCAGGGTCACGTGGCGCTCCGTCAGGCCCTTGGACCGTGCCGTGCGGACGTGCTCGGCCTGATAGTTCTCGAGCTGTGCGGCGCGGACCACACGGATGAACGCGGCCGAGCCCGCGAGGCCGAGCAGGATCCCCGGGACGATGATCGTCGCCCACGGGTTCTCGGGGGAGAACGACGGCTTGAAGAGGAGGGCGGGCAGGCTGTCGGGACCGAACGTGTCCTTGGCCCAGTTGCTCAGCGGCACGGCGAACACGTAGCGATAGATCAGCAGCATCACGAACACGGGCAGGGCGTCGATGAGGATCGACAGGCCGCGGATGCCGTGGTCGCTCAGGCGGCCACGACGGCGGGCGGCGATCGAGCCGAGCGTCATCCCGATCACGGCCCACGTCACGGTGACCACCGCGAACAGCTTGAGCGTGTTGGGGGCGGCGGTGCCGACGATGTCGCTCACGGGTCGGCCGCGCAGGTTCTCTCCGAGGTCCCCCTGCGCGTAGGAGCCCAGGCGGTCGACGAACGGTCCGAGGCAGGGGTTGCCGGTCTGGTCGTAGCACGGGTCGTCGAGCCCGTACCGCTTCTCCACCGCCGCCAGCTGTGTCGGGCTCGGCGTGCGCTCGCCGAAGAAGGCCAGGGCAGGGTTGCCGTTGAGCTGGATGGCGAGCGTCGTCAGGACGTGGAGCAGGAAGACCACGAGGACGAGGGTCAGGAAGCCCTGCAGCACGCGCCGCACGATGTATCGACCCACGCCGTCCTCAGCTCCTCGTCATGATCGCCGCGTCGCGGCACGTGTCGGGTGGCCGGCGCCGTGTCGACGCCGGCCACCCCAGGACTCGCTCACCGTCAGTCGGTGACCTTCACCAGCCTGAGCTCGACCTCGCCGCTGAACGGGTCGAGGACCACGTCGTCGAGACGGTCGCTGTAGAACATGACGTTGTTGCCGAACGCGACCGGAGCGGAGGCCATGTCGGAGGCGATGACCTTCTCCGCCTCCTGATACTTCGTGACGGCCGCCTCGAGGTCCGGAGCCGCGTCGCCCTCCTTGATCAGCTTCTCGAACTCGGCGTTGTAGTAGCCGAAGTTCTCGTTGCCCTTCTTGGGGTCGCCGCTGCCGTAGACCGGGGCGAGGTAGTTCTCGTTGAGCGGGTAGTCCGCGAACCAGTTCGCCCGCATGATGCCGGTGAAGTCACGCGCCGTGCGGCGGTCGAAGTAGTCCGGTGTCGGGTCGAGCTGGTAGGGGATGCCCAGGTTGAGCTGGATCGAGTCTCCGACGGCCTTGAAGATCGCCTCGCTCTCGGGGTCTTCGCCGAGGTGGATCGTGAGCTTCTTGCCCTTGGGCCAACCGCCGGCCTTCTTGAGCGCGGCCTTCGCTGCGGCCGGGTCGAAGGTGCAGAACTCGCAGGTCCCGGCGACGCCGCCGGGAACGCCGTCCGGGACGACCCAGCTGTCGGCGGCGACGAAGCGGCCGGGGGCGACCTTCTCGATGATGGAGTCACGGTCGATCGCCATCGAGATGGCCTTGCGGAACTCGATGTCGTCGAACGGCTTGCCGAGGTACATCGGGAACCCGACGTAGCTCAGCGCCGCGCCCGGACCCTCGACCATGCGGGAGGAGAGCTCGGGGTCGTTCGCGGCGCGGTCCCACTCCGCCGGGGGCGGGAAGGTGGCGTCAAGATCGCCGGCCTCGAAGTCGGCCCAGTCGGAGTCGCCGGAGTACTCCCTCCACTCGATCCTGTCGTAGTCAGGGGTCTCCTCACCGCTGTAGTCGGCCCACCTGACGGCAGTCAGGCTCTGGCCCTGGTCCCACTCCTCGATCTCGAAGGGGCCGTTGCCGATGGGCTTGGTCGCGCAGGCGTCGACGTCGTCGAGGCACTCCTGGGCGACGGGGAAGAACCCGGTGTAGCCGAGCATGGTCGAGAAGCCGGCGAACGGGGCTTTGAGGGTGACCTCGAGGGTGCCCGGGTCCACGACCTTGAGGCCCGAGAGCTCCTTGGCGGTCGGCTCTTCGCCCTGCATCGCGTCGTAGCCGGCGAAGCGCTCGAAGAAGTAGTAGTTGCCCATCGCGTTCGGGCCGTACGCGGCGTAGTTCCACGCCCGGGCGAACGCCTCCGCGTCGACCGGTTCGCCGTTCTGGAACTCGAAGCCGTCCTTGATCTTGATCGTCCACACCCTGTTGTCGGTGGTGCTGACGTCCTCGGCGACGTAGTTGTAGGGCTTCGTCGTCTGGGGGTCGTAGCGCACGAGACCGTCGTAGACCACGTCGAGCACGCTGATGTTGTCGCCGACGTTGGAGTCCATCGGCAGGAGCGTCTCGACGTCCTGACTCAGCGGCAGGCGGATCGTCGCGCCACCGTCTCCCTCGTCGTCGTCGCCGCCTCCGCAGCCGGTCACCACCAAGGCCAGGGCTGTCAGCCCCGCGGCCAGTCGAGCCATCTTCACTGTGTGCCTCCCAGAGTGCGCCCCCTCGGCCAAGGCGGCTGGGTCGATCCTGCCGCACGCGACCGGCGAGACGATACAGCCGTGACGAATCTGTGACCAGGGTGTCCGAGGAGGTTACGAACCGGATACCGATCCGAGATCGTTCAGAATCACGGTGATTCTGGGGGAAGACTTCCAGGAAACCATACGTAAGAGCGTGACCTCCGGTGCTGGTGCCGCGCCGCCTGTCGCCCCGCAGGGGCTCGCGGTGAACGTCCTGAAGGGAATACCGCTGCTCCGGTAGGGTTGACCAGGACGGACTCCTGTCCGAGCCCGCCCCCGTACGGAGGATTGATGAAGAGCAACAACCCCGTCTTTGCCCGCAGCGACGAGTTCAACGGTCGCGCCGCCCGGCCCGGCACCGCGCCTACCGGATACACGGACCCCAGCACGTGGCAGATCGGTCAGTCCGATGGCTACGACGGCGGCTCTGGTCAGGGGCCGCACAGCACCGCCGTCGCCGATCGCATGACGATCGACTCGGTCGTCCAGAAGACCGCTCTGACGATCGGCCTGACCGCGCTCAGCGCCGCCGTCGTGTGGTTCATGATCGGCGACATCTCGGCCGACCAGAGCAAGCTCGCGACCGCCTTCGCGCTCGCCACGGGCGGCGCGATCATCGGCTTCGTCCTGGCGATGGTGAACTCCTTCAAGAAGGTCATCAGCCCGCCGCTCGTCCTCGCGTATGCGGTCGTCGAGGGCGTCTTCGTCGGTGCCCTCTCGAAGGTCGTCTCCTCCTACGTCGGTGACCCCGGCATCGTCGCGCAGGCCGTCCTCGGCACGATCGCCGCATTCGCCGGCACGCTGTTCGTCTACCGCTTCTTCAACATCAAGGTCACGGACAAGTTCCGCCGAGGCGTGACCGCCGCGCTGTTCGGCTTCATGGCCGTCATCCTGCTCAACTTCGTGCTGAGCTTCTTCGGCGCCGACTTCGGCATCCGCGACTTCTCGATGCTCGGCCTGATCGTCAGCTGCATCGCCGTCGTCCTCGGTGTGCTGTGCCTGATCCTCGACTTCGACTTCGTCGAGAACGGCATCAAGGCCGGTCTCCCGGAGCGCGAGTCCTGGCGCGCCGCGTTCGGCCTGACGGTCACGCTGATCTGGCTCTACATCGAGATCCTGCGCATCCTCGCGATCCTGCGCGGAGACAACTAGCAGGTCGGACCTCCGGCGCCCCGTCCCTCGTCAGAGGGGCGGGGCGCTCCCCTTTCCCCTCGCGGGTCACTCTCTGCCGCTCGCGGGTCACTCTCCGGCCCTCGCGGGTCACTCTCCGGCCCTCGCGGGTCACTCTCGGCGATCGACGATCAGGGCGATCGGCGTACGACCCGCAGTGCGGCCCAACGCCCCCGCGGGCCGCGTTCGGCGCCGCCGACCTGCGTACGGGAGACCTCGGTGCCGGCGGTGTCGGCCGCCTCGGCAGCGGCGAACGATATGGGCAGCACGACGCCCTCAGGGAAGGCGGCGGACTCCTCGTCCTCGTCCCACACGCCTGCGGCCACCGCGACGGACGGCAGCATCGCGGCGACCATGCTGGCATAGCCGGTCGCCGACGGGTGGAAGCGGTCGTCACCGAACATCTCGGTCGGCGCGCTCCAGAAGTCGCGTTGCAGCAGGTCGCTCAGCGACACCGCACGGCCGCCGGCCTCGACCACCGTGATGACCTGGGCGGCGGCCAGCCTCCGGCTGAACTGGCGGGCGATCAAGCGCAGCGGCTGCGGCAGGGGGCGGACGGAGCCGAGATCGGGGCACGTCCCGACGACGACCTCGCACCCGTGCTGGCGCAGGGCCCGCACCGCTTCACCCAGCGCGGCGACCGCGCCGGAGATCGCGTTGACGTTGCTCACGTGGGTGACGTCGTTGGCGCCGATGACGATCGCCGCGACGTGGGGCCTCGTCGGCAGGGCGAGCTCGACCTGCTCCGCGAGATCGGCCGAGACAGCGCCGACCACGGCCTGGCTGGTCACCTCGACCGGACGCCCGGCAATCTGGGACAGCCCGGCACCGATGAGGGAAGGAGGAGTGTCCTCGGCCCGCGTCATCCCGTAGCCGACGCCCGTGGAGTCGCCGAGCATGACGAACCGCAGCGGGTCTCCGGGCAGATCGGCACCGTAGACACCGTCGGGGGAGGGAGGGCGTTCGTCGCTGACCCCGATCGCACGGCGTGCGAGTCCGGCCTGCATCTTGAGGAGCCCGACGGCGCTGCCCCCCAACACCCCGACCCCGCCGCCTCCGACGTGGGCGGCGGCGGCCAGCCTGCGCGCTGCTCGTGCCCGGGTCATCGACTCACACCATCATCCCCTTCGCTGTGCTCGCCTTCGCGAGGGTTCCCTAGACTGAGGGTGTGGACTACGCTAACGCGCTGCTTGACCTCGTCGGTGACACACCGCTGGTCAAGCTCAGGAGAGTGACCGACGACGCACCCGGCCTCGTGCTGGCCAAGGTCGAGTACTTCAACCCGGGCGGGAGCGTGAAGGACCGCATCGCCCCCCGGATGGTCGAGGCCGCCGAGGAGTCCGGCGAGCTCAAGCCGGGCGGCACGATCGTCGAGCCGACCAGCGGCAACACCGGGGTGGGCCTCGCGATGGTCGCCCAGGAGAAGGGCTACCACTGCGTCTTCGTGTGCCCCGACAAGGTGAGCGAGGACAAGCGCAACGTCCTTACGGCGTACGGCGCCGAGGTCGTCGTGTGCCCGACGGCGGTGCCGCCGGAGCACCCGAGCTCCTACTACTCCGTCTCGGACCGCCTGGTCCGCGAGATCGACGGCGCGTGGAAGCCCAACCAGTACGCGAACGAGAACAACCCCCGCACGCACTACGAGACGACCGGGCCTGAGGTGTGGGCACAGACCGAGGGCCGCATCACGCACTTCGTCGCCGGCATCGGGACGGGCGGGACGATCTCGGGCACGGGCCGCTACCTCAAGGAGGTCAGCGACGGGCGGGTCCAGATCGTCGGCGCCGATCCGCACGGGTCGGTCTACTCCGGCGGGACCGGTCGCCCGTACCTCGTCGAGGGCGTCGGTGAGGACTTCTGGCCTGACACGTACGACCGTGACATCTGCGACCGCATCATCGAGGTGAGCGACGCCGACTCGTTCGCGACGACGCGACGTCTCGCCCGCGAGGAGGCCATGCTGGTCGGCGGCTCGTCGGGCATGGCGGCCGCCGCGGCCGTGCGCCTTGCGAAGGAGCTGAACGATCCTGAGGCAGTGATCGTGGTGCTGCTGCCCGACGGCGGCCGGGGCTACCTGACCAAGGTCTTCGACGACGAGTGGCTCTCCCGCTACGGCTTCCTCACCCCGCCCCGGGGTGAGCGGACGGTCGGTGACCTGCTTCGCGACAAGGACGGGCGCCTCCCCGATCTCGTGCACACGCACCCGCACGAGTCGGTCGCCGAGGCGGTCAAGATCCTCAGGGAGTACGGCGTCTCGCAGATGCCGGTCCTGCTCGCCGAGCCGCCGATCCGTGCCGCAGAGGTCGCGGGAGCGGTCAGTGAGCGCGACCTGCTCGACAAGCTGTTCCACGG
>NZ_JARBCJ010000175.1:0-6688 GCF_028803055.1 Mumia sp. | reverse complement strand
GTCCGGGCCTAGACCCGTCGTGGTCATCTCCGTCAGCGGCACGCCGCCCTGGAGGTTGGGCGCGGCCGCGGTGGGGGGAAGGCCGGGGAGGTCGATGACCGACAGCTTGATGACGCGGCCCGCCGAGGTGAGGAGCCCGACCTCGCCGCGGGCGGTCGTACGGACGGCCGAGGCGACGACGTCGTGGAGGTGGCGCCCGGACTCGATCTCCGGGACCGTGTCGTCGGTGGTGCGTGCGAGCAGACCGGTGGCGGAGAGCAGGACGTAGCAGGGGTCGTCGGTGACCTCGAGCGGGACGGCGGCCGTGACGGCCTGACCGGCGCTCTCCAGCAGGACCGTACGCCGAGGGGTGCCGTACTTCTTGGCGACCTCGCCCAGCTCGTCCGACACCAGGCCCCTGAGCATCGTCTCGTCGGCCAGGATCGCGTCGAGCTGCTCGATCGTCGCGCGGAGCTCGTCGGCTTCCCGCTCGAGCTCGATCCGTGACGTCCGGGTCAGCCGGCCCAGCTGGAGGTCGAGGATGTAGGAGGCCTGGACGTCGGAGAGGTCGAAGACGGACTTGAGCCGCTCGTGCGCCTCGCTGCGGGTGTCGCTGCTCCGGACCAGCTGGATGACCTCGTCGATGTCGAGGATCGCGATCAGCAGCCCCTCGACGAGGTGCAGGCGGTCGGCGGCCTTGCGGCGGCGGAACTCGCTGCGGCGTCGCACCACGTCGAGGCGGTGGGCGAGGAACACCTCCAGGAGCTCCTTGAGCCCGAGAGTGCGCGGCTGCCCGTCGACGAGGGCGACGTTGTTGATCCCGAAGGAGTCCTCCAGCGGCGTCATCTTGTAGAGCTGGGCGAGCACCGCGTCGGGGTTGAAGCCGTTCTTGACCTCGATCACCAGGTTGATGTCGGCCTCGGAGAGGTTCTTGAGGTCGGAGATGCCCTGGAGCTTCTTGGACTGGACCAGGGTCTTGATCCGCTCGATGACCTTCTCGGGCCCCACGTTGTAGGGGAGCTGCTTGATCACGATGCCCTTGCGGCGGGGCGTGATGCTCTCGATCTGGGCCGACGCACGCATCATGAACTTGCCTCGGCCGGTCGCGTAGGCCTCTCGGATGCCCTCGAGACCGACGATCTTGCCCCCGGTCGGGAGGTCAGGGCCGGGAACGAAGCGCATCAGGTCGTCCAGGGACGCGTCCGGCTTCTTGATCAGGTGGCGCAGGGCCTGGACGACCTCGACGAGGTTGTGCGGCGCCATGTTGGTCGCCATGCCCACGGCGATGCCGGACGCTCCGTTGACGAGGAGGTTGGGGAGCGCGGCGGGCAGGACCGACGGCTCCTCCTCGCGGGAGTCGTAGTTGGGCCGGAAGTCGACGGTGTCCTCGTCGATGCTCTCGGTCATCGCGGTCGCCGGCGGCGCCATCCGGCACTCGGTGTAGCGCATCGCGGCGGGACCGTCGTCGGGAGAGCCGAAGTTGCCCTGGCCGTGCACCAGCGGGAGCCGCAGGGACCACGGCTGGACCATCCGGACGAGCGCGTCGTAGATCGACCCGTCTCCGTGCGGGTGGAGGCGACCCATGACCTCGCCGACCACGCGCGCGCTCTTGACCGTCCCGCGGTCGGGCCGCAGGTTCATGTCGTCCATCGTGTAGAGGATCCGACGCTGGACCGGCTTCAGGCCGTCGCGGGCATCGGGCAGCGCACGGGAGTAGATGACCGAGTAGGCGTACTCCAGAAAGCTCGACCGCATCTCCTCGCGCACGTCGACGTCGAGGATGTGCTCCTCGTAGTCGGCCGGTGGCGGGGCGCTCGGCGTACGACGGGCCATGCACGTCCTCTCTCGTCGGTCGCTGCCTCGGTCAGCGCTCCAGAGAACCCTAGGCCATCGTCTCGACGACCCTGGGTCGCGACGCCGTGACCCGGGCAGCAGACGGTAGATTCTGGGTGTGGCCGAGCAATCCGACGCACCTGACGACCGCTACCCCGAGCACTGGGAGGCGGACGTGGTGCTCCGTGACGGCGGCACCGCCCACCTCCGACCGATCATCCCCGAGGACGCCGACGAGCTCGTACGCTTCTACTCCCGCGTCTCGGAGCAGTCGAAGTACTACCGGTTCTTCGCGCCGTACCCGACCCTCTCCGACCGAGACGTCAAGCGGTTCACCGTGGTCGACTACCTGACCCGGGTCGCGTTCGTCGTGACGATCGGCGACAGCATCATCGCCGTCGGGCGCTATGACGCGGTCGGCGAAGGGGAGGCAGAGGTCGCGTTCCTCGTCGAGGACGACCACCAGGGACGCGGGCTCGGACAGCTGCTGCTCGAGCACCTGGCGCAGGCCGGCCGCGAGATGGGCATCCACCGGTTCGTGGCCGACGTGCTCCCGGCGAACGTCCGCATGATCCAGGTCTTCCGCGACCAGGGCTACCAGGTCGAGCGCAGCGTCGAGGACGGCGTGATGCGTCTGGTCTTCTCGATCGACCCGACCGAGACCGCGATCGGGGTCATGCAGTCCCGCGAGCACCGGGCCGAGGCCGCCTCGATCGAGCGCTTCTTCAACGCCCGCAGTGTCGCCGTCATCGGTGCCAGCCGGCGTCAGGACACCATCGGCCAGGGCATGATCCGCAACCTCGTGCTGGGCGACTTCGCCGGCGCCGTCTATGCGGTGAACCCGCAGGCGGAGGCGGTCTCCGGTCTCCCGGCCTACAAGAAGGTCCAGGACATCCCGGGCGAGGTCGACCTCGCCGTCATCGCCGTCCCCGCCGAGTCGGTCCCCGAGGTCGTGCTCGACTGCGCCGCCAAGGGCGTCCACGGCCTGGTCGTGATCTCCTCAGGATTCGCCGAGATCGGCGAGGAGGGACGCCGGCGTCAGCGTCGTCTGGTCGGGCTCGCCCGGTCGTACGGGTTGCGTCTGGTCGGGCCGAACTGCCTGGGGGTCATCAACACCTCCTCACGCGTACGCCTCAACGCGTCGTTGTCGCCGATCATCCCGCCGCGTGGGCGCGTCGGGTTCTTCTGCCAGTCCGGCGCGCTGGGTCTCGCGATCCTCGAGAACGTCGACCGCCGGGGCCTCGGACTGTCCACCTTCGTCTCCGCGGGCAACCGCGCCGACGTCTCCGGCAACGACCTCCTCCAGTACTGGGAGGAGGACGACGCGACCGAGGTCGTGCTGCTCTACCTCGAGTCGATCGGCAACCCCCGCAAGTTCTCCCGCATCGCCCGGCGCGTCGGCCGCAAGAAGCCGATCGTGGCCGTGAAGTCGGGTCGCTCGACGCAGGGCGTCCCGGTGGGGCATGCCGTGCGCAAGACGACGGCCCCGCAGTCGGCGGTCGATGCGATGTTCCGTCAGGCGGGCGTCATCCAGGTCGACACGCTCGGCGAGATGTTCGACGTCGCCCAGCTGCTCGCCCACCAGCCGCTGCCGCGCGGTCCGCGGGTCGCGGTGGTCGGCAACAGCGACGCGCTGGCGCTGCTGGTCGCCGACGCCGCCGCCGCGTCCGGACTCACCGTCGCCGAACCCATCGCGCTCGGCGCGAGCGCCGGTGCCGACGACTTCGAGGCCGCCCTCGACGCTGCGATCGACAACCCCGAGGTGGACGCGATCGTGGCCGTCTACATCCCGCCGGTCAACACCTCCGGCGAGGAGGTCGCCAACGTGCTCGCTGCCGTGGGGGAGCAGTCCGACAAGCCGATCGTCTCGACCTTCCTCGGCACCGAGGGGGTGCCCGAGCTGCTGCGCGTCCCGGACGTCGAGGGGGCGGCGGGGCGCGGCTCGGTCCCGTCGTACTCGGCGCCTGAGTCCGCCGTACGCGCACTGGCGCGCGTCGTCAGCTATGCGCAGTGGGCAGGCAGCGAGCAGGGCGTGATCGCCCACTACGACGACGTCGACCGTACGGCCGCCAGCGACCTCGTCCGCGCCGGGCTCGCTCGCAACCCCGATGGCGGATGGCTCACCGACGACGAGGTGCACCAGCTGCTCGCCATGTACGGCATCGACCTGTGGGACTGGGAGCCGGCTCCGACGCTCGAGGCCGCGATCGCGGCAGGGGAGCAGTTCGAATGGAACGTCGTGCTCAAGGCGACCGCCGACACGGTCCGGGCACGCCCTGATCTCACCCACGTCTGGCGCAACATCGCTGACGCCGACGACATGCGTGAGGCGTGGGCGGTGATGACCGCCGACATCGGCCCGCCGGAGCGCGCGATGTTCGTCGTCCAGAAGATGGCACCTCCCGGCGTCCCGATGTCGATCCGTACGGTCGAGGACCCGCTCTTCGGGCCGGTGCTGTCGTTCGCGCTCTCGGGCGCGGCCGCAGACCTGCTCGAGGACCGCTCGTACCGGATCCCGCCGGTCACCGACGTCGACGTCGCCAGCATGATCCGCGAGCTGAAGTCGGCGCCGCTCCTGTTCGGCTACCGCGGCGGACCTCGTGCCGACCTCAAGTCCATCGAGGACCTCCTGCAGCGGGTCGCCGCGCTCAAGGACGACCTTCCCGAGGTGTCGGAGCTGAGCCTCGAGCCGGTGGTCGCGAGCCCCGCGGGACACCACGTCCTCAAGGCGCGCGCACGGGTCGCGCAGCCGACCGACACCCGGCGCGACTGGTACGTGCGGCGCCTCAGCACGCCGGCTGGCCTCGGAGACACGTTGGCCGGCGCATGAGGTGGCGGCGCCAGGTTCCGGGGAGGGGCCGACGTGACTTCCGTGACAGTGGGAGACTGGTAGACATGGCCAACCGACATCCGTTGCCGCAGCGGCCCGAGACCGAGACCTCGGACCAGCCGGGCGACCGCACCGCCACGCTGAGCGCCGACATCGAGACCACCGGCTACTACCCGCAGGTGGTGGCCGCCGGGATCGCCGATGCGCTCGCGGGCGAGCCCGTCCTCGCGTACGTGCTCCACCACGAGCCCACGTTCGACGGTGACGAGGTGCGCCGCCACATGACGGTGCTGACCCTGACGCCCACACGCCTGGTCCTGGCCCACACCGACGAGCACCCGGCCGACGACGTGCTGCCGGAGCCCTACACCTCGACGACGACCGAGGCGGTGCCGCTGCGCGCCGTCGACTCGGTCGTGGTCACCCGCACCGTTCCGACGGCCACCGCCGTCACCTCGGACCGGTCCAACGACCCTGCCGAGGCCGTCCTGACGATCGGCTGGGGCGCAGTACGGCGTCTCGACCTGGAGCCGGCCGCCTGCTCCGACCCCGACTGCGAGGCCGACCACGGATACACCGGCTCGGCGACTGCCGACGACTTCTCGCTGCGCGTCAGCGCGGCCGCCGACGGCGGTGCCGCCGTGCAGCGTCTGCTCGCCTTCACCCGTGAGCTGTCGGCGGCGACGAGCCGTCCGCGGTGACGGCTGCCGGGACGGTGCTTCCTGCCGTCGACTACGACGCCCGTGCTCTGACCTCGGTGCTCCCGAGCGTCGCGGCGGCGATGGGCGTCCCCAGCTGGACCGACACCCTCGGGCTGCCCCCCGCCGAGCGCTACGTGGTCGTGCTCGTCGACGGGCTCGGCTACGACCTGCTCGCCGAGCACGCTGATGCGGCCCCGTACCTCGCGGGCCTCCTCGACCGTGAGCCGCTGCTCAGTGGTCTGCCGTCGACCACCGCCACGAGCCTCACGTCGCTGGGCACCGGGCTGCCGCCCGGGCGCCACGGCGTCGTCGGCTACACGAGCCGGATCCCCGGCACCGACCGCGTCATGAACTCGCTGCGCTGGGACCCTCAGGTCGACCCCTCGCAGTGGCAGCCGTACCCGACGATGTTCGAGCGCATCGACGCCGCCGGCATCCCGACGTCGACGGTCAACAAGGCCGAGTTCGAGGGCAGCGGGTTGACCGTGTGCAGCCAGGGCGGGGTGCCGTTCCACCCGTTCGGCTCGGTGTACGAGCGCCTCGACGTGGTCGTGGAGGCTTCCGAGGCGACGCCGGGGTCGCTGGTCTACACGTACGAGTCGACGCTCGACCACACCGGCCACGAGAAGGGCTGCACCTCCCCGGAGTGGCGTGACCGCCTGCGCGGCATCGACCACGACCTCGCCGACCTGCGTGCCGAGCTCGGGTCGGGGACGGCGATGCTCGTCACCGCCGACCACGGGATGCTCGACCTCCCGCGCGCCGGACGGTTCGACGTCGAGGCGGAGCCCCAGCTGCTGACCGACGTGACGGTCTTCGCCGGTGAGGCGCGGTTCCGCCACCTCTACACGCGGTCCGGTGCCGAGCACGAGGTCGCCGGTCGTTGGCGCGACCGCGTCGGAGAGCAGGCTCTGGTCCTCACCAGGGACGAGGCCGAGGCCGCCGGTTGGTTCGGCTCGATCGACGACGCCGTCCGTCCCCGGATCGGCGACGTCGTGGTGGCCTCGCTCGGTGACTTCGGCGTGTTCTCGTCGCGTCACTTCGGGATCGAGCTCCGCATGGCCGGCTTCCACGGGTCGGTGACCCCGGCCGAGATGCGCGTGCCGTTGCTCGTCGACGTCTGAGCGGAGACTGCAAAGGACGTGGTCGGCGGACTGCGCCCTGGATAGCGTTCGCTCATGGCCCATGCCCGCGCGGGGGACTCCGCGCGCCCGATGCTGCTCGCCGTCGACCGCGACCCGGCTCTCCTCGAACGCGTCGAAGGCGAGCTCACGCGTGCCTTCGGGAGCGACTTCCGCATCCGCGGTGAGCTGACCGCGCACGAGGCCGTCCGCACCCTGGAGCG
>NZ_JARBCJ010000174.1:0-6793 GCF_028803055.1 Mumia sp. | reverse complement strand
CCGCGACCGCCATCGCGCAGAAGAACCGGTGACCGCGGCAGAACGACGAAGGCCGGGTCCGCGACTGCGAACCCGGCCTTCGGCTGGTGGAGCTACGGGGATTCGAACCCCGGACCTTCTCATTGCGAACGAGACGCGCTACCAACTGCGCCATAGCCCCAAAGCGAGATCGAGATTACCACGCGATCAGATGGGTCCCGAACCCGGGGCGCGACGGCCCGTCAGTCACCGACGGCGCGACGGCCGACGTCGGAGTCGGAGTCGCTCTCGGGGACGCCCGTCCCGGCCGCACCGGCGGCAGGACCGTCACCGAAGTCGATCGTCCGGACCGTCCGCGCGACGGCGGGCTTGGTGACGTAGGTCGGAAGGGTGACCGGCACCGGGTCCCAGAGCGTCGTGCCCGAGGTGGTGGCCGACGCGATCGCGTCGTGCACCTGCTGGTCGAGCGCACCCTCGGGCAGCGGACCGCGGACCATCACGTTGCGTCGAGCCGGCTCGTGGTCCTCGATCTGGCCGGAGAGGATCACGGTCATCTCGGTGTCGGGATCGACCTGGAGCTCGACGTCGCCCTCCGCCTCACGCGCAGCGCGTCGCTCGTCACGACGGGCCTCGCGACGGCGGGCACGGGCGGCGCGGGCCTCCGGGTCACTCACCCTCGGCAGCCGCACCGGTCGGCCGATCTCTCGGCGCACCATGACACGGCACAGCACCAGCCACGCGACGACCAGACCACCGGGGATCGCGGCGGCCCACGGCAGCAGGATGCCGGCCACGGACAGGCCGCCGACGACGGCGCACGCCGTGAGGAGGGTCAGCAGCACCCGACGACGACGGCGGGCCGCGAGACGAGCGGCCCGACGGTTGTGACGGCGCGGTGCGGGACGAGACTCGGACGCCTCGGCGGGCACGGCCTCGCTCTCGTCGGCCGGGGCGGGCGAGGCATCCGGAGTCACCTGGTCAGTGTCGTCCTTGCGGTGGGTGAGCACCCGCAGCGCCCCGGAGAAGCTGGTCACCGACCCGGCGCGCGTCGCCTCCTCGTGGCGCCGGAGCGCCAGAGGAACGCCGTACGCCACCCAGATGGCGATCACGGCTGCGAAGATCAGACCGGTACCCACAGATGAACCGTACGTGCTGCGGACGGTCACCCCTGCGGACCTCGCCCGGTGTGTCGCGCGGCGGTTCTTGCGGTGTCAGCGATCGACGCCGGCCGCGTCGGCCCTCGCGATGAGCCCGCCGGGCAGAACCTGCTCGGCGGTGATCGCGAACAGCAGGTGGTCGCGCCACGCCCCGTCGATGTGCAGGTAGCGCGGCGCCAGCCCCACCCGGTCGAAACCGAGCTTGTCGACGATGCGCAGGCTCGAACGGTTCTCCGGACGGATCGCGATCTCGATGCGGTGCAGTCCGAGCGCCTCGAAGCAGTGGTCGGTGGCGAGAGCCACCGCCGTGGTCGTGATGCCGCGACCGGCGTACGGCCGCGCGATCCAGTAGCCGATCTGCGCCCAGCGCGCCGAGCCCCAGGTCATCCCGGACACCGTGACCTGGCCGATCATCTCGTCGCCGCCGCCGTACGTCGTCACGAACGGGAGCGCCCGACCCTGGGACGCCTGCTGCCGCAGCGAACGGACCGCCGCGCCGTACGAACGCGTCCCGGACGGCGCCGATCGCGGCAGCGTCGCCTCCCACCGGCCCAGCCAGTCGGACGACTCCTGCCGCAGCCGCGCCCACACCCGTGCGTCACCGCGGCGGATGGGGCGCAGGCCGACGTCGCCGTGCTGAAGCGTCGCCGGCCAGCCCGCGCTCAGGACGCACCTCCGGCGTCACGGACGTGGTCGACCCCGGCCACCTGCTCGACGGCATGGACGAGGACGTCGGCCAGCACGGCCAGCCCGTCGCGCACACCACCGCGCGAGCCCGGGAGGTTCACGACGACCGTCTGATCGGCGACCCCGGCCCGGCCGCGCGACAGCATGGCTGTCGGCACCCCGTGGGCGACGCCGTACGCGCGAATCGCCTCGGCCACTCCCGGAAGCTCGCGGTCCAGCACGTTCGCGGTCGCCTCGGGCGTGGCGTCCGTGGGACTGATCCCCGTCCCGCCGGTGGTGACGACGGCCGCGTGACGCAGGTCGACCGCTTCCCGGAGCGCCTCCTCGACAGGTGGTCCGTCGGGCACGACGAGCGGCTCGTCGACGTCGAACCCCCACTCGCGCAGGGCCTGCACGATCATCGGCCCGGTGGTGTCCTCGTAGACTCCGGCCGCGGCGCGGTTGGAGCAGGTGATCACGAGCGCCTTCACGTCGACCAGTCTCCGCTCTTGCCGCCCGACTTGGCGCGGACCCTGATCTCGGCGATCACGGCGTGCTTGTCGACCGCCTTGATCATGTCGACGACGGTGAGGGCCGCGACGCTGACCGAGGTCAACGCCTCCATCTCGACACCCGTCCGTCCCGTCGTCCGCACGGTCGCTGCGATCTCGACACCGTCGTCGACGACGTCCAGGTCGACCTCGACCCCGGTGATGGCGAGCGGGTGGCACAACGGCACGAGGTCGGGCGTGCGCTTGGCCGCCATGATGCCGGCGACCCGCGCGACCCCGAGCGCGTCGCCCTTCGGCACGTCACCGGACCGCAGGAGCGCCACGACCTCAGGGGTCGTCCGGACCATCCCGGTGGCGCGGGCCTCGCGACGGCTCTCGTCCTTGGCGGAAACGTCCACCATCCGTGCGGCACCCTGGTCGTCGACGTGGGTCAGACGCGGCTCGCCCATCAGAAGTCCCTGTCCAGGACGAGGACCTTCGCCGTGTCGCCGACGTGCAGCGCCGTCTCGTCCTCGTCGACGGAGATCAGGCAGTTGGCCCGCGCCAGGCCGGCGATCAGGTGGGATCCGGGGCCGCTCACGGGCGTCACACCGGCGCCGCGGGGTGAGACCTCGAACCAGCCGCGAAGGTACTGGCGGCGACCGGCAGGCGAGCGGATCTCCTCGGTCATGGTCGCCTGGATCAGCGGGCGGCGGTACGGGAGCCTGCCCATCATCCGCCGGAGCATCGGGAGGACGAAGACCTCGAACGACACGTACGACGACACCGGGTTGCCCGGCAGCGTAACGATCGGCGTCCGGTCGTCACCGACGGTCCCGAAGCCCTGTGGCTTGCCGGGCTGCATCGCGACCTCGCAGAACTCGACGGTCCCGAGGTCGGACAACGCGGCCTTCACGACGTCGTACGAACCCTTGCTGATCCCGCCGCTGGTGATGACGAGGTCGGCGCGGACGAGCTGGTCGGAGAGCACGTCGGCGAACTCACGGGGGTCGTCGGAGGTGATGCCGACCCGGTAGGCGATCGCACCGGCCGCCCTCGCGCACGCGGCGAGCATGTAGGAGTTGCCGTCGTAGATGGAGTCGTAGTCCAGGCGGGCACCAGGCTCACGCAGCTCGGTCCCGGTCGACAGGACCACGACGCGCGGGCGCGGACGCGCCTTGAGCCGGGCGAAACCGAGCGAGGCGAGGAGCCCCACCTCGCGCGGGCCGAGCACGGTGCCGGCCTCCGCGACCAGCTCACCCGCGGCCACGTCCTCGCCGGAGGGGCGGACGTTCTCGCCGGCCCGACGGGCCTGGTAGACCTGCACCTCGGCGTCGCCGCCGTCGGTCAGCTCGATCGGCACCACCGTGTCGGCCCCGGACGGCAGCGGTGCACCGGTCATGATCTTGACCGCGGTCTTGGAGGTCAGCGCCATCGGCGTGCTGGAGCCGGCGGCCTGCTCGCCCACGACGGGCAGCCGCACCGGGAACTCCCGGTTGGCACCGTGCACGTCGACCGCACGGACGGCGTAGCCGTCCATCGCGGAGTTCGTGAACCGCGGGAGGTCGATCGGGCTCACGACGTCGTCCACGAGCGGCAGGCCCATGGACTCCAGCAGCGGCTGCTCGTACGGCTGGAGCGGGCCGATCAGGTCGAGCAGCTTCGCGAGGTGCTCGTCGACGGTACGCATGAGCGACAGCCTAAGACCCTTCGAGCACCGTTCCGTCGTCGATCGTCCCCGGTGAGCCCTCGGCGGGCACCGTGACCTCCCCGACGACACGGACACCGGCCCCGAAGGTCCAGTCCCCCTGCACCCTGAACCCCGTGGCGTCGGCCAGCGAGACAGGTCCACGGGGGAACCGCGCGTCGAAGTCGCGGACCAGCTTGTAGTGCTTCTTGTCGAGCCTCACCAGCGGCGCGTCCTCGCGGCGCGCGACGAGGTGGAAGTCCTCGTCGAGGTCGTAGAAGTCCGACCGGACCAGCAGCAGGTCGTCGGTCGTCTTGACCGGCAGGAAGCGTTCGCGCTCCACCTCGATGGCGACGGCACCGTCGAAGACCTCGACCGCCGCACCCATCGCGGACTCGACCTGGATCACCTCCGGCGAGGTCGGGTCCGTCGGGTCGACGGTCTTGACGTTCTTGATCAGCGGGAGCCCCAGGACGCCGTCGCGCGCCTCGATGACGGCCGCGAGCGCCTCGAGGTCGAACCAGAGGTTGTTGGTGTGGAACCAGCGGTGGCGGGTGGTGTCGTCGGCGAGCGCCTGGTCCTCCTTCGGCGTCTGTGCCGTCTCGCGCAGCACGAGCCGACCGTCGGACTTGCGACGGACGAGGTAGCCGCCCTTGACGTCGGCCGGAGTACGGCGGCACACCTCGGCGGCGTACGGCGCGGAGGACTGCGCGAACCACCCGGCCATCCGCGGGCTGGGATAGCTGCCGAGGTTGTCGGAGTTCGAGACGGAGGCGTAGCGGTACCCGGCCTCGATCAGAGCCGCGAGCGTGCCGGACGCGTCGAGCGCGGTGTAGAGGTCTCCGTGGCCGGGCGGAGTCCACTCCAGAGTCGGGTCCTTCGGCCACGACACCGGCGTGAGGTCGTCGGCACGCAGCTTGGGCTCCTTGTTCTGGAGGAAGTCCAACGGAAGGCCCTCGACCGGGACGTCCGGGTGCTGGGTCAGCGCGTCCAGCGTGTCCTCGCGGGTCCGGAAGCTGTCCATCAGGATCAGCGGGAGGTCGGTGTCGTAGACGCTGCGCACGCGCCGTACCTGCTCCACCACGATGTCGAGGAACGTCCGCTCGCCACGGACCGGCAGCAGCGACTTGGCCTTGTCCATGCCCATCGAGGTCCCGAGCCCGCCGTTGAGCTTGATGACGACCGTGCGCGCCAGAGCGTCGCGCATCTGGCTCTCGTCCACCTGGGCGTCGGCCAGCCTCGGCGGCGGGTCGAGCGGGTCGATGTCGGACTCGTGGATCATGCCGGTCGCGCCGGCCTCAAGCTCGGCGTAGTGGTGGGCGAAGACCTCGATCGCCCGAGGAGGGACTCCCGCCGCCACCATCGTCTCCCGAGCCGCGGTCAGTCCCTGTTCACTCATGCCGCTCATCGTAGGCACTACCGTCGTCGTGTGACGGACAAGAGACTGCTGCGCGAGCAGCTGCTCGAGGCCCGCGCCGACCTCGACGAGGCCGCGGTGGCCGCCGCCGGCACGGCCCTGGGCCGTCGCGCCCACGCTCTCGTCCGCGAGCACGCCGGACGTTCGGTGGCGGCGTACCTGTCGGTCGGTCGGGAGCCGCCCACCTGGCCGCTGCTCGACGCGCTGCTCGCCGAGGACGTCGAGGTCGTCGTCCCCCGGGCGCTCCCCCGCAGGCAGCTGAGCTGGGTCCGGTACGCCGGCCGGGACGCGCTGGTCATCGGTCGGTTCGGCATCCCCGAGCCTCGTGGCGAGGCAGTCCCCGACGCCCTGGCGGGCACCGACGTCGCGATCGTGCCCGCGCTCGCGGTCGACGCCGCCGGGTTCCGTCTCGGCCGCGGCGGCGGCTACTACGACGAGGCGCTCGCGTCGTGCGAGCGTCCCCTGCGGGTCGCGCTCGTCTACGACCACGAGCTCGTCGACGACGTCCACCCGGAGGCTCACGACCAACGCGTCGACGTGGCGCTCAGCCCGGCCAGGACCGTCGAGCTGCCTCCGCGCTGACGAGGTCGCTCAGTGTTCGAGCCGGGGCGTCAGCGTCAGCTCGTCGTCGGCCGCCGCCTTGACCTTCTCAGGCGAGAACGGCCAGGCCAGGGTCTTGCCGTCCGCCCACAACGAGGTCTGGTCGACGTAGTTGCCGTGGAACGCGTGCCCGGAGACGCCCGTCAGGTTGATCCACCGTGAGCGGTCCAGGTCGTCGAGGTCGACGACCATCCGCATCGACGGCACCGCGGTCACCTCGTAGCCCTTCGCCGCGTCCCACGCGGTCGCGTCGACGAGACCGGACCCGCCGGCGACAGCGTACGGCCCGCGGTTGAACAGCCGCTCGACGAGCGCGATCCCCGACGTCCCGAGCGTCTGGTTCTCCAGAGTCAGCGTGTGCACCCGTCCCCACGTCCACCGGGTGGGATCCAGCGACTGCAGCCGCGTCATCTCGTCGCGGGCGTCCCGCATCGCCGTCCGAAGGACGTCGTCGCGCGTCTCGCGCTCCCGCTTGGTCGTCCGATCGTCCCACCAGCTGCTGTCGGGTGCGTTGAGGAGCCGGCGGACCACCTCGAACCAGCGCTCGCCACCCGCCGGCCACACGTCCTGGGGCAGGTCGTCGTGGAACGTGCGGGCCAGCAGGTTGCGCCACACCGAGGCGAAGTAGGCAGCGGCTCCGGAGTCGCGGTCCTGCTTCATGTCCCAGTCCCGAAGGAGGTCCTGCCCGTCGGCGTAGTAGCCCGAGCCGAGGTCGACCTCGAGGAGGTACGGCATCAGGGTGTTGGCCTGGCTGTTGTAGGTGTCGTTCTGGGTCCGGGACATGTCGTCGACGTCC
>NZ_JARBCJ010000173.1:0-6866 GCF_028803055.1 Mumia sp. | reverse complement strand
GCACGCCGTAGTCGGCGAGGTTGTCGACGACCCAGCCCTGGCGCGTGTAGGTGGCGACGGCGGAGAAGCCGACCCAGGCGGCTGCGAGGATGACGACGGCGGTCGAGACGATGCCCATGAGAAGTCCTCTCGTGACAGGACCACGCCGGTGAGCGTGGCCACTCTACGAGACAGACACGCCCCGGCGCCTCGGTGTGACAGCAGCCAGTCCCCGGTGTGACAGACGGCGCTGCCGCCGGTCGCCGGCGATCCCCTCAGCCCTCCAGTCGCCCCAGGTCCACCCGTGACAGACGGTGCGGGTCGGCCAGGACGTCGATCGCGACGATCCGACCGCCCGTGACCGTGAACGCCATGACCACCTGGAGCCGGCCGCGCGGAGCGACCACGACGCCGGGGACCCCGTTGACGAGGACACGGCGGGTGAACGGAGAGAGGCGACTGGTCGCGGCGGCCTGCCCGGCGACCTCCTCGGCGCCGTGGAGCACGACGGTGGACTGCGGCCGACCGCTTCCGCCGTCCGAGCGCAGGATGACGTCCGGGTGCAGAACGGCGATCAAGCCGTCGAGATCCCCCTCTCGCGATGCGGCGAAGAAGGCGTCGACCACCTCCCGCTGGCGTGCCAGGTCGGGATCCGGCGCTGGCGCCTGCCCCTGGACCCGACGCCGCGCCCGGCTCGCGAGCTGGCGAGTGGCTTCCGGGCTGCGGTCGAGGACGGCGGCGATCTCGGCGAAGGCGACCCCGAACACGTCGTGCAGGACGAAGGCGACGCGCTCAGCCGGGCTGAGTCCCTCCAGCACCACCAGCAGCGCCAGTCCGACGCCCTCGGCGAGCAGCGCCGAGTCCTCCGGCCCCGGGCCCGAGTCGGGACTGACGATGGGGTCGGGCACATGGACCAAGGACTGCTCACGCCGGCTCCGCCGTGTCCGCAGCGCGTTCAGGCAGACCCGCGCGACGACCGTCCTCAGCCAGGCCGCCGGGTTCTCCACGTCACCGGTCTCGGCCCGACTGACCCGCAGCCACGCCTCCTGCAGCGCGTCGTCGGCGTCGTCGGCGGACCCGAGCATCCGGAAGGCGATCGACCTCAGCCGGGATCGGTCCTCCTCGAACCGTGCGAGGAGCTCATCGTGGTCGTTCGCGCTCATCCCTCTCCTCGTAGGTCCTGCCCCCATGACACACGGCGGCGCCCGGACGTGACAGCTCAGCGGTCGCGCAGGACCCGGCCCTCGTCCCAGACCGGCTCGTCGCTCTCGTAGACGTCACCGTCGGCGCCGAACACGAGGAACCGGTCGAACCGCCGCGCGAACCACCGGTCGTGGGTCACCGCGAGGACCGTCCCGTCGAACGCCTCGAGCCCGTCCTCCAACGCCTCGGCCGACTCGACGTCGAGGTTGTCGGTCGGCTCGTCGAGCAGCAGGAGGGTCGCTCCCGACAGCTCCAGGAGCAAGATCTGGAACCGCGCCTGCTGACCGCCCGACAACGAGTCGAACGCCTGCTCGGCGGAGCGGGCCAGCCCGTAGCGGTCGAGCTTGCGCGCGGCCTCCTCCCGACCCATCCCTCGCCGACCGATCCCGCGCGCATCGACGTCGCCACGGTGCAGGATCTCGAGCAGGGTGCGACCGACCAGCTCGGGATGGTGGTGGGTCTGCACGAACCACCCGGGCCGGACCCTCGCCCCGAGCTTGGCGAGCCCGCGGTGCGCGACCGGCTCGACCACCTGGTCCCCGACCGGCTCGTGCTCCACGTCCGGCCGGGTGCCTCCGGCGGCGAGCAGGCGGAGGAAGTGCGACTTGCCCGACCCGTTGGAGCCGAGGACCGCGACGCGCTCGCCGTACCAGACCTCGAGGTCGAACGGACGCATGAGTCCGGTGAGCTCCAGGCTCTCGGCGACGACCGCCCGCTTGCCCGTACGGCCTCCGGTGAGCCGCATGACGACGTTCTGGTCGTGGGGCACCACCTCGGGCGGGCCGGCCTCCTCGAACCTGCGCAGCCGCGTCTGCGCCGCCCGGTAGCGCGCGGCCATGTCGGAGTTGTAGGCAGCCTTGGTCTTGTACATGATCACCAGCTCGCGGAGCTTCTGGTGCTCCTCGTCCCACCGCCGGTGCTGCTCCTCCAGCTTCGCGAACCGAGCGGCGCGGGCCTCGTGGTACGTCGCGAAGCCGCCGGGGTGGGTCCAGGCCGTGCTTCCGGTGGCACCGACCTCGAGGGTGACCACCCGCGTGGCGGTGTTGGCCAGCAGGGCTCGGTCGTGGCTGACGTACAGCACAGTCTTCTGCGTGGCGGTGAGCTGCTCCTCGAGCCACTGCTTGCCGGGCACGTCGAGATAGTTGTCGGGCTCGTCGAGCAGGAGCACCTCGTCGGGGCCGCGGAGGAGGCCCTCGAGCACCAGCCGCTTCTGCTCTCCGCCCGACATCGTGGAGAGGTCCCGCCACATCGCCCGCTCGTAGGAGATCCCCAGCGCGGCCGTGCAGCACGCGTCCCAGGTGACCTCGAGGTCGTAGCCGCCCGCGTCCCCGTACTCCGCCAGAGCGGTGGCGTAGCGCAGCTGTGTCGGCTCGTCGTCGCGCTCCATCAGGACGAGCTCGACCTCGTCCACCCGCGCGGCCGCTGCCCGGATGCGAGGCGGAGCGATCGAGAGGAGCAGCTCGCGCACCGTCTCGAGGTGGGAGCCGTCGGGGTGACGTGTCACCATCTGCCTCATCACGCCGAGGCCGCCGCTGCGGCTGACCGACCCACCGTGCGGCGAGATCTCACCGGTGATGATCCTCAGCAGCGTGGTCTTCCCCGCGCCGTTGGCGCCGACGAGGGCGACGATCGCGCCGTCGCCGACGCGGAAGCCGACGTCGTCCAGCAGCACCCTCCCGTCGGGGAGGTCGTACCGGATCCCGGACAGCTCTGCGTGGCCCACAGCCCTAGTCTCCGCCCTCGGTCAACGCCGTTTCGACGCGCCCCGTCCCACCTGACGAGGAGCTGGCGAGAAGCGGTCCCGCGCACCCTCGTCATCGAGTACGATCCGGCGAGCGGTTCCCCGACGTACGGGCGGGCCAGACCCGACGTACGGAGCAGGCGTGACCGTCTTCCTGATCCTCGGCCTCGCCGGCCTCGCGCTTCTCGCCGTCTCGCTCGTCGTCGGCGAAGTGCTCGACGGAGCTCTCGACGTGCTGCCCGGGGACGCCTTCTCGACCGCCGTCGTCGGCGGCTTCGTCTCCGCCTTCGGGTTCGGGGCTGCCGCCGCGGACGGCGCCGGTGTCCCGCTCCTGCCCGCTCTGCTCGCCGGCGGCGGGTGCGGTGTCGTCGTCGCGTGGTTGGCGGCCTGGCTGACCGGCCTGGTCCGCGGTGGGAGCAGCGACGCCACTCCCTCGACCGGGGACAGCATCGGCCGCAGCGGGCGGGTGGTGTCCGGCATCCCCGACGACGGTTACGGCACGGTCCGCGTCGCGGTCGGCGGGCACGTGCTCCAGCTCAACGCCCGTGCCGACAGAGCCCTCGACGCCGGCACCGAGGTGCACGTGACCGGCGTCCTCTCCCCTACCGCCGTCAGGGTCGCCCCGGTGTGGGACGACCTCCCCTGATCCCCACCCGAAAGGCTCCCCCGTGCTGATCCCGATCGCCGGCATCGCCGTCCTCGTCCTCCTGCTCCTCTTCCTGGTCACGAGCCGCTACAAGGTCGCCGGGCCCAACCAGGCCTTCATCGTCACCGGCCGCAAGGGCAAGGCGGTCCTCAACCCGGAGACCGGCGCCCTCACCACCGACCTGTCAGGTCAGAAGGTGATCCTCGGCGGCGGCACCTTCGTCGTCCCGTTCGTGCAGAAGCTCGCGACGATGGACCTCTCGAGCCGTCGCATCTCGGTGCAGATCCGTGGTGCGGTGTCGGGACAGGGCATCAAGCTGAACGTCGAGGGTGTCGCGATCGTCAAGGTGGGCGGCAACGCCGACCAGATCCGGCTCGCGGCCCAGCGCTTCCAGTCGCAGCAGGCCGACATCGAGCCCTTCACGCAGGAGGTCCTCGCCGGCGCGCTCCGCTCCATCGTCGGCGGTCTGACGGTCGAGCAGATCATCCGCGACCGGGCCGCGTTCGCCCAGCGCGTGGCCGACGAGTCCGAGAACTCCCTGACCGGCCAGGGTCTGATCCTCGACACGTTCCAGATCCAGGACGTCACCGACGACGGCAGCTATCTCGCCGACCTCGGCCGCCCCGAAGCCGCCCGTAACCGGCAGACCGCGGCGATCGCCGAGGCCGCGGCTCGCCAGGCCGCGGAGCAGGCGAGCCTGAAGGCCGAGGAGGAGATCGCCATCGCGCAGCGCACGCTGGCGCTCAAGCAGGCGGAGATCAAGGCCGAGACCGACGCTGCCTCCGCAAACGCGGCGTCGGCCGGTCCGCTGGCCCAGGCCGATCGTGACCAGGCCGTGCTCGTCGAGCAGGAGAAGGTCGCCGTCAGGCAGGCAGCCCTGACCGAGCGGCAGCTGGAGACGCAGGTCCGCAAGCCGGCCGATGCGGCCCGGTACAAGGTCGAGCAGGAGGCCGAGGCGCGCCGCTCCTCGGACATCGCGGCGGCAGAGGCCCGCAAAGCCGCCACCATCGCCGCCGCGGAGGCCAAGGCGGAGGAGGCGCGTCTGACCGGTGAGGGGGAGAAGTCACGCCGTACGGCCATCGCGGAGGCCGAGGCGATCGAGGGCGCTCGTCGTGGTGAGGCCGAGAAGGCCCGACGCGTGGCGGAGGCCGAGGCCACCCGCGCCGAGGGTGAGGCTCAGGCCTCCGCCACGCTCGCCGTCGGCCACGCCGAGGCCGAGGCGATGGACAAGCGCGCGGCGGCGTTCGCAAGCTACAACGACGCGGCGGTCCTCCAGATGCTCATCGAGGTGCTCCCGCAGATCGCCAAGGAGGTCGCGGCACCGATCAGTGCGATCGACCAGCTCACGGTGATCTCGACCGAGGGCGCCGGGGCTCTGCCGAGGCAGGTCAACGACAACATCGTCCAGACCTTGCAGATGCTCAAGACCTCGACCGGGCTCGACCTCGAGAGCCTCCTCCACCGGTCGGTGGACAGGGCCGCGAACGGCATGGGCGTCACCACCGGCAAGAACGGCGACAGCTGAGCCGTCCGGGCCGTCAGGGTCGGCGACGCAGCCGGTAGAAGCGGGGCGTCGTCGACCGGAGCGGTCGCGGCATCCCCGACACGTCGGCCAGGCAGCTGCCGGTGAGCTCCCACGCGGGGAGCGCCCGGGCCAGATCGCGCTCGTCGGCCCCTCTCGGCAGGAGGGGTCGGCGGCCGGGGGCGAAGGCCAGCAGCAGGAACGAGGCGGTCGGTGACGCGACCGCCGTCATCGCGGTCCCGTACGCCGCGCGGGCCTCGTCACCGAGTCCGTGGAAGCAGCCGATGTCCACGAAGAGCTCGACCGGGCCTGGGAGCTCGACGTCGGCCAGCGCCGTGACGTCCGCGCAGACGAAGCGGGCGTGCTCGGCGCCGTCCCGGGCCCGGGCGCGATCGATGGCCCTCTGCACGTCGTCGACGCCCACCGCGGTCCACCCACGGCGTCCGAGCTCGATCGTGTGGCTCCCGCTGCCGCAGCCGACGTCGAGGGCGCACCCCCAAGGCTGCGGGCGCGACTCCTCCTCGGTGAGCAGCCCGGCCAGCTGGTCGGCGCCTCCGTCACCCGCGGCCTCCCACGGCGTGACCCCGCACCGGTAGGCGATCTGGTATCCCCTCGACATCCGACTCCCCCACTTTCGTTCTAGTGCGACTAGAACTAATCGCCTCTAGAGTGGACCCGATGAGCGAGCACGTCAAGCGGTCTCCCGGATCCCGTCCGTACGACGCATCTCGGCGTCGTCAGCGCGCCGACGAGAACCGCCTCGCGATGCTGCGGTCCGCGCACCGGATGTTCGTCGAGCGCGGCTACGCCCGCACGACGATGGCGGCGATCGCCGCCGACGCCGGGGTGAGCACGGACCTCCTCTACAAGACCTTCGGCACCAAGCACCGCCTCGTCGTCGAGGTGCTCAACTACGACGCCACCAGCGAGGTCGACAGTCCGCCCGTGCTGGAGCAGACGCGCCCCCAGGAGGTCAGGGCCGAGAAGGACCAGCGCACCCAGATCAGGATGTTCGCTGCCGACATCGCCCAACGCACACGCCGGGTCCGACCCATCGACGACGTCATCCGGTCCGCGGGCGAGGTCGACCCGGTCCTCGCCACGCAACGGGCGCAGGATCAACGCACGCGCCTGAGCAACCTCCAGGCGTTCGTCGGATGGGTGGCTGCCAACGGCGCGCTCCGAGAAGGCCTGGAGGAGGAGGACGCCGCAGCCACCGTGTGGGCTCTGACCGGCCCTGACATGCACAGGCTCCTCGTCGATGAGCTCGGCTGGGAGCACCAGCGCTATGCGGACTGGATCAGGGACACGCTGACCGCTGTGCTGCTCCCGCCCCCTGCCGACCGCACGACCTAGCCCAGCGCCTCCGCCAAGAGCTCCAGGGTCCGCTCCCGAGGGACGGAGCGACGCGGATCGGCGCCCTGCCTCGCGGAGGCCACCGGGTGCACCATCACCTCGTCCACCTCGAACTCCGCTGCCAGGGCCTGCAGTCGCTGGGCCGCCTGCTCGGGGTCGCCGACGATGTTGCGCGCCAGGCCGTCCTGCACCATCGCCTCCTGCGGCGGGGTGAGAGGGGACTTCTCGGCGTCCTCGACGAGATCGAGAGCGGCGAGGGGAGCGCCCGTCATCAGCCGTGCCATCGACTGCAGGTTCGGGAGCGCGAGCGCCACGGCCTCGTCGTACGTCTCGGCGACGACGGCGTTGACGGTCAAGAAGGTCGTCGGCTCAGGTGTGCGCTCGCTCGGGCGGAACTCCGCACGGTAGGTCGCCAGGGC
>NZ_JARBCJ010000172.1:0-6891 GCF_028803055.1 Mumia sp. | reverse complement strand
TCGACGCCGTCGGCCTGATGGCCGACGGCCACCGGGTCCGTGGACGGGGATGGGTCCGCGAGGAGGTCGACGGCCACGAGTTCCGGGTCGGTGGTGCCGGTTTCTGGCAGGTGCACCCGCAGGCGGCCGCCACACTGGTCGACGCCGTCCGGCGAGCGGTAGAGGCCAGGCCGGGGGAGACGATGGCCGATCTGTACGCGGGCGTCGGCCTCTTCACCGCGTTCCTCGCCGAGGAGGTGGGGTCGTCGGGCACCGTGATCAGCGTCGAGGGAGACCCGCGGGCGTCACGCGACGCACGCCGCAACCTGCACGGGCTACCGCAGGCCAGGGTCGTCAACGGCGACGTCGAGCAGGCGCTTCGGCGTGGCGAGGTGGGGGAGCGGGCGGACGTGGTGGTGCTCGACCCGCCGCGGACCGGTGCCCGTGCCCGCGTCGTCCGTCGGATCGCGGCACTCGGCCCGAGGCGGGTCGTCTACGTCGCCTGCGACCCGGCGGCGTTGGCCCGTGACGTCAAGACGTTCGGCGAGGAGGGCTACGTGCTCGGGTCGCTCGAGGCGTACGCGTTGTTCCCGATGACTCACCATGTGGAGTGTGTCGCGGTCCTCGACCGCGCGTCGTGAGGAGTGTCCTGAGGAGGGTGCCCCCCGCGCACGAGAGACTTCGCGGGTGACCTACGCCGACCCCACCCGTTGCCCGAGCTGCGGCACCGTTGCGAGCGGCTCGCCGCGATGCCCCCGTTGCTCCGTCCAGCTCCGCGGCGAGCGCCCGCTCACCCTCCTCCGCCTGCTGAGCGAGGCCGACACGGTGCTCCGAGAGCTGCAGGACGAGGCGGCCGCCTGGCGAGCGCAGCAGGCTGACGCCCGCCCGCCGGTGGAGCCACCGAGGCCTGCCCCCGCCGGGGGACCACCGGTAGCGACGCCCGGCCGTCCGCCAGCGGGCGCGTCCCGACGCTGGACGGTGGGCGGCACCCTTCTCGCCCTGGGCGCGCTGTGCCTTGTCGTGGCGGCGTTCGTGTTCATCGCCGTGACGTGGGGACGGGTCGGCCTCACCGGTCGCACCCTGATCCTGCTGGCGTTCACCGCGGCCGCCTGCGGGTCGGCGGTGTGGCTGACGACTCGCCGGCTCCGCGCCTCGGCCGAGACGATGTGGACGGTCACGGGAGTCCTCGCGGCCGTCGACGCCGGTGCAGCGATGTCGGCCGGCCTGCTCGGTCTCGACGAGCTGGACGGCGCCGCGGTGGTCGTCGGGTTCGGGGCCGTCCTGGCCGGTGTCGGTGCCGTGGTGGCCGTCTGGTCGCGCCGATGGATGCCGACCCTCGTCTCGGCCCAGCTGGGTGTGGCGATCGGTGCCGTCTCGGCGGCAGTCGCGCTGGTGCTGCTGATGGAGGTGGACCTGCGCTGGACGCTGACCCCGGTGGCCGCCCTCGTGATCCTGCTCGCGGTGGTGTGCTGGCGCGGCGCACTCCTGGTGGCGGCCTGGGTGACCGCGCTCGGGGGAGCGTCGATGCTGGGGCTCGCCGCGCTGTGGATCGTGACAGGCGTCGCCCTCTCCCCGACCTTCTCCACCCGCTGGTCCGAGGGAGATGCTCCTGCCGCGCTGCTGCACGGCGTCCTCGTGGTGGCCCTCTCGGTCGTGGTCTCGCACGCGTTCTCCGGGCACGTCGCTCGGCTGGCCGTCTCCTTGGTCCGCGGCGTCGCAGGGTTCGACCTCGCGGTGTGCGTCGCCGCTGTCTTCCTCCTCGTCGGCGAGCAGGTGCCGCCCGAGGTGGCGTCCACGACCTGGATCGCGGTGCCCCTGGTGCTGGCCGGCGCGGGCCTCCTGCACGCGCGCTGGTCGCGAGGATGGGAGACCGGCGTCCGCGCCGCACTGGCGGTCGGCGTGCTTCCTCTGCTCATCGGGGTCGTCGTCGCAGGAGTGGGTGCGCTGTCCGCGGTGAGCGACTCGTGGTTGCCGGGGTGGTCCACCGACGTTGGTCTTCGCCTGGCGGCCGACTCCGGGCTGTCGCCCGGCCGGGCGTTCGCGCTGTGGCTCGGAGCCGCGGGCGTCGCCTGTGTCGTGGCGTGGTGGCCGCAGCCGTCGTCGACGCGGCCCCAGCGCGTCGCGCTGCTGGCGACCGCCGCACTGCTGGCGGTGGCAGGAGCCGCGGTGCTGGTCGTCCTGCTGGACGCGCCGGTCGTCGTTCTGGCTCTCGGGCAGCTCGTCGTCGCCGGGGGAGCGGCGGTCTTGTGGATGCTCCTCCGGGAGGACTCGGGCGCATCGGTCGTGGCTGCCGCGACGGCCCTGCTCTGGTCTGCCGCGGCCGCGCTGGCGCCGATCGGATCGGCTCCGGCCGCGACGCTCACGTGGACGGTCGGTGCCGCGGCCGCGATCGTCGTCGCCGCGACGGCGTTGGCTCTGCGACCGCGCAGTGCTCAACGGGACGCAGGTGTGGCGGCGGCCGTTGGTGTCGCCGGAGTGCTCGGTGTCGCGGCCGCCGTCGGCTGGGCGGACGTCGCCGGCGCCGATGCGAGGGTGCTGGCGCTGGTCGCCGCGAGCCTCGCGGCGGTGCTGCTCCTCGGCAGCGCCGTACCCCGCCTCCCTGCGCCGGTACGCCTGGCGGTCGAGGTGGTGGCGCCGATGGCCGGGCTGGTCTCCGTGGGCTTCGCCGCGTGGGTCGGGACGGCGTGGTCCAGCCTCGTCCTCACCATCGTGGGGGTGGCCATGACGACGGTCGGCCTGCTGCGTGCGGACCGGCGGGTCTACGCACCGACGGGTGCCGCTCTGCTCGGCCTGGCCTACGTCCTTCGGCTGGTCGCCTCCGACATCGGGGTCGTCGAGGCCTACACGCTGCCGTTCGGGATCGTCCTGCTCGCGGTCGGTGCCGTTCTCGTCGTACGCGACGCCGCGCGCTCGAGCGACGTCCTCTGGCCGGGGCTGACGCTCGCCCTGCTGCCGAGCCTTCCCCAGGCACTGGGCGATCCCGCCTCGCTGCGAGGGCTGCTTCTGGCCCTGGCCGCGGTGGGGGTCCTCGCCGCCGGAGCGTCGCTGCGGTGGCGTGCACCGTTCGTGATCGGCGGCGCGCTGACGACGGTGCTTGTGGTCCGTTGGGCCGGGCCGTTCGTCGGTGACCTCCCGCGGTGGCTTCCGCCCGGTGTGGTGGGAGTCGGCCTGGTCCTCGCCGGGGCGACGTGGGAGGCCCGGGTCCGCGACGCGCGCGCCGTGGTGGCATACGTCCAGCGACTTCGGTGACAGGAGGCATTGCCCGTGAGCGTCGTCACATGCTTGGATACGGGCACCTGCACCGAGCACGGAGCAGGCTGGCGGCGTCGGGTGACCCGGCGACGAGCGGGGGGCGGACGGATGCAGATCGTCGAGCTGACACGTGAGCACGCCGACGACGTCGCGACCTGGAGCTACCTCGAGCCACAGGGTTGTTACGACCTGACCGGCATGCACCCTCGACGCTTCGCCGATCTCTCGCAGGGGTTCTGGGCCCTCCTGCACGAGGGACGGTTCATCGGCTACCGGTGCTACGGCGCCCAGGCGCGGGTCCCGGGTTACGACTACGACGACGACGCCCTCGACACCGCCGGTGGGCTGCGCCCCGAGCTGACGGGCCAGGGGCTCGGACAGGCGGCGATGGCGGTCGGCCTGGAGTTCGCCCGAGAGCGCTTCGCGCCCGCCGCCTTCCGGGTGACGGTGACCGAGTTCAACGTCCGAGCGCTCAAGGTGGTCGACGCTCTCGGGTTCGTGCCGATCGACAAGTTCGAGTCTCCTGACGACGGGCACACCTACGTCGTTCTCGTCTGTCGAGACTGACGCGCCGGCCCGGGCGCCGAGGGCACGCTCGTCTCGTTCGCCCTGCGTGGCCGACGTTTGATACCGTGTATCTTGACATCGAGATAAATGACGAGCGGCGACCAGGCTGTCCTCATTGCGCGCCGCGTTGCTGCGCGCGCGACGATGGACGGCGACGCCGCTCGAGGGCCCGCTTCGCGACCGCGGGTTCCGGCAGGACGGAAGAGGAGAGGCGATGGCCAGCGTCAACAGCTTCAACGCGAAGGAAACCCTGAACGTCGGGGAGACCGCGTACGAGATCTATCGGCTGGGAGCGGTGACGGGCGAGGGCCTGGACGTCGACTCGCTGCCGTTCAGCCTGAAGGTGCTCCTGGAGAACCTCCTCCGCACCGAGGACGGCGCCGACATCACGGCGGACGACATCAAGGCACTCGCCGGGTGGGACGCCGACGCGGACCCGAGCAAAGAGATCCAGTTCACGCCTGCGCGCGTGATCATGCAGGACTTCACGGGCGTCCCGTGCGTCGTCGACCTTGCCACCATGCGTGAGGCGATGGCTGATCTCGGCGGCGACCCCAGCAAGATCAACCCGCTCGCGCCCGCCGAGATGGTCATCGACCACTCGGTGATCGCCGACGTCTTCGGCACGCCGGACGCGTTCGAGCGCAACGTCGAGATCGAGTACGAGCGCAACCGCGAGCGCTACCAGTTCCTCCGCTGGGGCCAGACCGCGTTCGACGACTTCAAGGTCGTCCCGCCCGGCACCGGCATCGTGCACCAGGTCAACATCGAGCACCTCGCCCGTACGGTCTTCACCCGCACCGTCGACGGCGTCCTCCAGGCCTACCCCGACACCTGCGTCGGCACCGACTCGCACACGACCATGGTCAACGGCCTCGGCGTCGTCGGCTGGGGCGTCGGTGGCATCGAGGCCGAGGCTGCGATGCTCGGCCAGCCGGTCTCGATGCTCATCCCGCGCGTCGTCGGCTTCAAGCTCTCGGGCGAGCTCCCGGAGGGCTCCACCGCCACCGACCTCGTGCTCACGATCACGGAGATGCTGCGTGAGCACGGCGTCGTCGGCAAGTTCGTCGAGTTCTACGGCTCCGGTGTCGGTGCCGTGCCGCTGGCCAACCGCGCCACCATCGGCAACATGAGCCCGGAGTACGGCTCGACCATCGCGGTCTTCCCGATCGACGACGAGACGACGAAGTACCTCCGCCTGACCGGGCGGTCCGAGGAGCAGATCGCCCTCGTCGAGGCCTACGCCAAGGCCCAGGGCCTGTGGCACGACGCCGACCGGGAGCCGCGCTACTCCGAGTACCTCGAGCTCGACCTCTCGACGATCGTCCCGTCCATCGCCGGCCCGAAGCGTCCTCAGGACCGTATCGTCGTCTCCGACGCCAAGGAGGCGTTCCGCACCGTCCTCGCCAACTACGTCGAGGACGACCAGACCGGCGGCGACGACCGCAAGCCCGGTGTCCCGCAGCAGGAGAAGCCGTACGGCGTCACCGTCGGCGCCGACGAGGCGTCGGCCGAGTCGTTCCCCGCGAGCGATGCGCCGGCGACGAACGGGAACGGCAACGGTCACGACGACGCCGCCGCGCCGGCCGACTGGCACTCCGCGGCTCCCAAGGACGGGGGTCGCCCGAGCAACCCGCAGCGCGTGACCACCGCGGACGGCACGACGTACGAGCTGGACCACGGCGCGGTCACGATCGCCGCGATCACGTCCTGCACCAACACGTCCAACCCGTCGGTCATGATCGGCGCGGCGCTGCTGGCCAAGAACGCCGTCGAGAAGGGCCTGGAGCGCAAGCCGTGGGTCAAGACCACCCTGGCCCCCGGGTCGAAGGTCGTCTCCGACTACTACGCGCGCGCAGGCCTCACCCCGTACCTCGACAAGCTCGGCTTCAACCTCGTCGGCTACGGCTGCACCACGTGCATCGGCAACTCCGGCCCGCTGATCCCCGAGGTGTCGCAGGCGGTCAACGACGGTGATCTCGCCGTCACGTCCGTGCTGTCGGGCAACCGCAACTTCGAGGGTCGCATCAACCCCGACGTCAAGATGAACTACCTGGCGTCCCCGCCGCTGGTCGTCGCGTACGCGCTGGCCGGCACGATGGACACCGACCTGTTCAACGAGCCGCTCGGCCAGGACCAGGAAGGCAACGACGTCTTCCTGCGCGACATCTGGCCGGCGCCCTCGGAGGTCGAGGAGGTCGTCGCCGGTGCCATGTCGGCCGACACCTTCAAGAGCGAGTACGCCGACGTGTTCGCCGGTGACGAGCGCTGGCAGTCGCTGCCGACACCGGAGGGCGACGTCTTCGAGTGGGACGCCGACTCGACGTACGTCCGCAAGGCGCCGTACTTCGACGGGATGGAGCACGAGCCCTCGCCGGTCACCGACATCGAGGGCGCCCGCGTGCTCCTCAAGCTCGGCGACTCCGTCACGACGGACCACATCTCGCCTGCGGGCGCGATCAAGAAGGACAGCCCGGCCGGCAAGTACCTCGCCGAGCACGGTGTGGAGCCGCGCAACTTCAACTCGTACGGCTCGCGTCGCGGCAACCACGAGGTCATGATCCGCGGCACGTTCGCCAACATCCGGCTCCGCAACCAGATGGCGCCGGGGACCGAGGGCGGCTTCACCCGTCAGCTGAACGAGAACGGTGAGGTCACGACCGTCTTCGAGGCGTCGGAGAAGTACCAGGCGGCGGGCATCCCGCTCGTGGTGCTGGCCGGCAAGGAGTACGGGTCCGGCAGCTCCCGCGACTGGGCAGCCAAGGGCACCGCCCTGCTGGGCGTCAAGGCCGTCATCGCCGAGTCGTACGAGCGGATCCACCGCTCCAACCTGATCGGCATGGGCGTCCTGCCGCTGCAGTTCCCCGCGGGTCAGAACGCGGAGTCGCTCGGCCTCACCGGTGAGGAGACGTTCTCGTTCACCGGCGTCACCGGGCTCAACGAGGGTCGTACGCCCAAGACGGTCAAGGTCACCGCGGCCCGCGCCGACGGTGAGAGCGTCGAGTTCGACGCGATCGTCCGCATCGACACGCCGGGTGAGGCGAACTACTACCGCAACGGCGGCATCATGCCGTACGTGCTCCGGTCGCTCCT
>NZ_JARBCJ010000171.1:0-6965 GCF_028803055.1 Mumia sp. | reverse complement strand
AGCGCGGGTTCACCAAGACGGCCCTCTCCGAGGTCGCGTCGGCGGCGCAGGTCACGCGCGGCGCGGTCTATCACCACTTCAAGGACAAGCAGGACCTCTACCGCGCCGTGCTGGAGCGGACGGAGACCGAAGGGCTGGGCGCAGCCCGCGATGCCTTCCTCGCCCACGAGGACCCTGTTGCGGGCGCGTTCGCCGCGATGAGCGCCTATCTCGACCACGCCACGAACTCCGACTACGCCGAGATCGTGCTCCGGCAAGGCCCCATCGCACTGGGCTGGGAGCAGTGGAAGGCGTGCGAGGAGGAGTACGCCGCAGGGCTGATCGAGCAGATCGTGACCCGCTTGGTCTCCTCAGGGCGCATCCCGGCCCTCCCGATCGAGACCACCTCGTCGGTGGCGTTCACGATGCTCGGGGGGTGCGCGATGACGATCGCCGCGGCGTCGCCCGACGACCGTCCTCGCGTCCGGGAGGAGTGCGGCGAGGTCCTGAGCCGACTGGTCCGCGGCCTGCTGGTCTGACGGTCACCGCCGGCGGAGGCGGGTGACGGCCACTCCCACCAGGCACAGCACTCCGCCGGCGAACCCGAGAAGGGTGGGCACCTCGGCGAGGAACAGCCAGGAGAGACCGATCGCGATCGCCGGCACCAGATAGGTGGTGGCGCTGGCGGGACCGGCACCGACGCGGCGGAGCGCGTACGCCCAGACCGTGAACGCGAGAGCGGTGGGGAAGAGCCCGAGGTAGACGACACCGAGGATCGCGCTGGTGGGCGCGTCGGCGGTCTCCTCCACCAGCTGCCCGACGAAGGGCAGGCACGTCACGACACCGATGACGCAGCCGAGCCAGGTCACCGTGAGCGGGCTGACCGTGCCCATGACCGGCTTCTGGAGCAGCACGCCCGCCGCGTACAGCACGGCCGCGAGGACGCAGAGGACGACCCCGACCAGGTCGTTGCGGGAGCCGTCACCGCCGAGCGCGATCAGCGTGACGCCGGCGAACCCGATCGCCAGGCCGATCACCAGGGTCTTGGGGAACCCCTCGCCGAGGAAGAGGCCGGCGATCACGGCGATGAGGATCGGGCCGAGCTGGACGAGCATCGCGGCGGTGCCCGCGTCGACGTGCTGCTCCCCGGCGTTGAGCGCGACGTTGTAGGCGCCGAACCACAGCACGCCGTAGCCGGCGATCAACCAGGCCGTGCGCCCCCGCGGCAGGCGCTCGCGTCGGGCCGACAGCTGCCGCGGGACGAAGAGCACCGAGAGTGCGATCGCCGCCACGGCCAGCCGACCGAGCGAGAGGGCACCGGGAGAGTAGCTCTCGCCGATCGCACGGATGCCGACGAACGCCGACGCCCAGAGGAGGACGGTGACGCCGAGCGCGGCGAAGGACAGGTCTCGCCCGGCGGGGACGGTGGTGCCGGGCTGGCCGGTGCCGGTGGTCGAGGTAGTCACCGCTCGACAATAAGGATCAGGTACGACAGAACACCATGCGATTCCTGCCGATCCCGCGTACGGATCGCGCCACCCACCAACCGGCGGTCTGGCACGCTGATGTCCGTGACCGACCCGATTCCCACCGGTGTCCCCACTCGTCCAGGACCGCGGCCGCGCGTCGTGGTGCCGTACCCGCGCCTGACCCCCGGGCTCCGTCGCTACTTCGCGACCGAGGGTGGGGGCGCCACGCTCCTGCTGGCCGCGTCGACCGCCGCGCTGGTCTGGGCCAACCTTCCGGGCGAGTCGTACGAGCACCTCTGGGAGACCGCGACGACCCTCGAGGTGGGGAGCTGGGGCGTGCACCTGTCCCTGCACCACTGGGTCAACGACGCCTTGATGGCGATCTTCTTCCTCGTCGTCGGACTCGAGGTCAACCGAGAGCTGACCGTCGGCGAGCTGCGCAGCTTCCGTGCCGCGTCGGTCCCGCTGTTCGCCGCGGTCGGAGGTCTTGTCGTCCCGATCGCTCTCTATCTCCTCATCGCGCCCTCGGGGCCGGACTCGGCGGGCTGGGGCGTCCCGATGTCGACCGACACCGCGTTCGTGATCGGCGTGCTCGCCCTCGTCGGCCCGCGGTGCCCCGACCAGCTGCGGGTCTTCCTCCTCACGCTCGCGATCTTCGACGACATCGGCGCGATCGCGCTCCTCGGCGCGTTCTACGCCGACGACCTGTCGATCAAGGCGCTCGTGCTGAGCGGTGTCCTCGTCGCGGTCCTGTTCGGGATGCGGTGGGTCGGCATCTGGCAGATCCCCCCGTACATCCTCGTCGGCATCGGGCTCTGGGTCACCGTCCTCGAGTCGGGCCTGCACCCGACCCTCGCGGGTGTCCTGGTCGGCCTGTCGGTCCCGACCCGACGGCGCGGTCGCGAGGACGAGGTCAGGCGCTACCTGGGGTTCTACGGTCGTGCGCTGATCGAGGACCTCGAGTCGTCGCGGTCGCGCCTGGCCGTCACCGCCGTACGCTCGGCCATCCCCACCAGCGACCGGCTGCTCGACGCGCTCCACCCGCTCAGCTCGTACCTGATCGTGCCGTTGTTCGGTCTGGCCAACGCAGGCGTGGTTCTGACCGGCGGCGCGATCGGCGACGCCATGAGCAGCCCGATCACGCTCGGTGTGGTCGCCGGCCTGCTCGTCGGCAAGGTCGTCGGCGTCACCCTCGGGGCGTTCGTCGCGCTCCGCACCGGGCTCGGGTCGCTCCCCGGGCGCGTCCAGTACGGGCACGTGGTCGGCGGCGCCTTCCTCTGCGGCATCGGCTTCACCATCGCGCTGTTCGTCAGCGAGCTCGCCTTCGACGACGAGGCGCTGCGCAACGAGGCCAAGGTCGGCATCCTCCTCGGGTCCTTGACCGCAGGGCTGGTCGGAGCGCTGGTGCTGCGCTACTTCGGCGACCGCCTGCCGTTGTGCTCTCCCGACGAGGCCGATGGGCCGCCTCCGCTACCGGAGGGGCCGTGGCGCGCGCCGGCGTGACAGCCCGACGGCTTCGCGGAGGTCCTTGACGGTGACCGCGTCGGTGTACGGCTCGCCGTTGACGAACAGCGTGGGGGTCCCGTGCACCCCTGCCTCGATGCCCTCGACGTAGTCGGCGCGGACCGCACTGGCGTAGGCCTGCGCCGCGTCACCGACGAGCTGGTCGGTGTCGAGGTCGAGCTGCTTCCCGTACCGGACGATCGAGGCGTCGTCGAGACTGTTCTGGTTCTTGAACAGCAGACCGGCCATCGGCCAGAACGCTCCTTGGTTGCCGGCGGCCTCCGCGGCCAACGCGGCGGTGAGCGCGAACGGGTGCACCGTGAACAGCGGGAAATGGCGCCAGATCAGGCGAACCTGTCCCTCGGAGCCCTCGATCAGGTCGTGCAGCACCGGCTTGGCCGCCCCGCAGTAGGGGCACTCGAAGTCCCCGAACTCCACGATCGTGAACGGCGCCTCAGGGTTGCCGTACGACCAGCGGAAGGCGAACTCGTTGTCGTGCTCGCGCTCCTCCTCGTCAGCCATGGCTCCATCGTGGCACGGGCTTCGACAGGTGGCGGGCGACCGGGCGACGTAGCCTGTGACGGGACCCGAAGGGGGGCTGCCATGACGGACGGCATCGACGTGAGCGTGCCACCGAGCGGACCTGGGTGCGCGGAGTGCGACGCGGCCGACCCGCAGGGGTGGTGGTTCCACCTGAGGCGCTGCGCCCAGTGCGGGCACGTCGGCTGCTGCGACTCCTCGCCGGCCGCGCACGCCACGGCCCACTGGAAAGCCACCGGGCACCGCTATGTCCAGTCGTACGAGCCGGGCGAGGACTGGTTCTACGACTACGAGGAGGAGTCGATCCTCACCGGCCCCCAGCTGGCGCCGCCGACCTCGCACCCGGACGACCAGCCGTCCCCGGGACCCGCCGGCCGGGTGCCTCGCGACTGGATGATGCACGTCCCGCGCTGAGCGGTGACGATGTCGGGACGCGGTCCTACGCTCTCCCCATGACCGACACGATCGAGGACCGTGACATCGCGTGGGCCCGCGGGCGGACCGACGAGCTCGGCGACCTCATGCGGACCAGTGGCCAGATCGGCGACGAGGTCCCGGTCGGGCCCGAGGCGTCCGGGACCGAGCGGCTGGTCGCCTTCCTGGGTCGCCGGTCCTAGGTTGTCGGTCCGACCGTGGCGCCGACCTGGTCCGGGCTAGCGTGACCTCCATGCCTGACGTGCTGCGCTACACCGCGTTCTCCGACCACCCGGCGGGCGGCAATCCCGCTGGCGTCGTGCTCGACGCTGCTGGGATGACCGAGTCGGAGATGCTCGCGACGGCGGCCGAGGTCGGCTACTCGGAGACGGCGTTCCTCGTGCCCCGTGACGAGGGCGGGCGGGTCTACGACGTCCGCTACTTCGCCCCCGAGGCGGAGGTCCCGTTCTGCGGGCACGCGACCATCGCGTCCGCCGTCGCGGTGGCCGAGCGCGCGGGTGCCGGTGCGCTCACCATGCACACGCCGGCCGGGACGATCGACGTGGACACGGTCGAACGCGACGGTCGGCTGTGGGCGACGCTGACCAGCGTGGACCCGCAGGTCGTCCCGGCCGACACGTCCCTCGTCGCCGAGGTGCTCGACGCGCTCGGATGGGCTCGCGACGACCTCGACCCCCGCTATCCGGTCTCGTGCGCCAACGCCGGCGTCTGGCACCTCGTCCTCGTCACCCGCACCCGCGAGCGGCTCGCACGACTGTCGTACGACTTCGACCGGCTCCGCGACGTCATGGAGCGGTCTCGGCTCACCACCCTCCAGCTCGTCTGGCCCGACCACTACGACACCTACCAGTCGCGCAATCCTTTCCCGGTCGGCGGTGTGGTCGAGGACCCTGCCACCGGAGCGGCCGCAGCTGCCTTCGGGGCCTACCTTGCTCACCACGGCCTCGCCTCGCCGGCCGCGTCGTTCACCATCGAGCAGGGTGTCGACATGGGCCGGCCGAGCCTCATCCATGTGACCCTGAGCAGCGACTCGCCGCGCGTGCGGGTCAGCGGCAAGGCCGTCGCGCTGTGAGCGACGCACCCCTGGTCAACGGTGCGGTCTCGTACTGGATGAGCGAGCTCGGCCGTACCAAGCCCACCCGACCGCCGCTCGGGGGCGACCACCGGGTCGATGTCGCGATCGTGGGCGGGGGCTTCACCGGACTCTGGACCGCCTACTACCTCGCGCAGGCCGAGCCGACCCTGCGGATCGCGGTGCTCGAGCGCGAGGTCTGCGGCTACGGCGCGTCGGGTCGCAACGGTGGCTGGCTCACGTCGGCGATGGCGGGCTCGCGGGAGGTGTACGCCGCAGCCCGTGGCCGCGAGGGCGTCGTGGCGCTCAGCGAGGCGATGAAGGCGACGGTCGACGAGGTGATCGCCGTCGCAGCTTCCGAGGGCATCGACGCCGACGTGGTCAAGGGCGGCGAGCTCACCGTCGCCTGCAACGCGGCGCAGGACGAGCGGCTCCGGGCCGACCACGCGTACGCCGAGTCCTGGAGCGACCACGACCACGAGCTGCTGGACGCCGACGGCGTCGCCGCCCGGGTCGCCGTCGCCGACGCGGTCAGCGGCCTCTGGACCCCGCACTGCGCACGCCTCCACCCCGCCAAGCTGGTCACCGGGCTGGCCGCCGCGGTCGAGCGCCTGGGCGTCGAGGTGTACGAGGGCACTGCGGTGACCGCGATCGAGCCGCGTCGCGTCCGGTTCCGGAGCGGGTCGGCGACGGGCACCGTCGCCGCGACGTACGTCGTGCGGGCGACCGAGGGCTTCACCGCTTCCCTGCCAGGTCTGCGGCGCACCTGGCTCCCGATGAACTCCGCGATGGTCGTCACCGAGCCGCTGGGCGCGGCCGTCTGGGACACCATCGGCTGGTCGGGCTACGAGACGGTCGGCGACCAGGCCCACGCCTACATGTACGCCCAGCGGACGGCCGACGACCGGATCGCGATCGGCGGTCGCGGCGTGCCGTACCGCTATGGCTCGCGCACCGACCACGACGGCGCGACCCAGCGCGCGACCATCGACAGCCTTCGTGACGTGCTCGCGCGGCGCTTCCCCGCAGCCGCCGGCGCTCGTCTGGACCATGCTTGGGCGGGGGTGCTCGGGGTCCCGCGCGACTGGTGCGCGACGGTCACGCTCGACCGTACGACCGGCCTGGCGGCCGCGGGCGGCTACACCGGGCACGGGGTGGCGACCACGAACCTGGCCGGGCGGACGCTGCGCGACCTCGTCCTCGGCGAGGAGAGCGCCCTGACGGCGCTGCCGTGGGTCGGTCACCGCACCCGGCGCTGGGAGCCCGAGCCGCTGCGGTGGCTGGGGGTGCAGGCGATGTACGCGGCCTATCGCGCGGCGGATCGCCGCGAGGACTCGAGAGGCGGGCGGACGTCGCGGATCGCCCGGCTCGCCGATGCCGTCAGCGGCCGGTGAGACAGCACCGCGCGCCTGAAGGCGCTGCGGGCGAAGACGGGTGTGCGGACGGGCTCGGGGGTCGTGGTGGTGGCCTCGCGCCTGCGCCGAGCCGCGGCGTCGTGCCGACCGAGCGCCAGACCGACGGTGGAGCAACCCCACGCCCCGACGACCAGCCCGGGTGAGAGCACCAGGAGGTCGTCGCGGAGCAGCGTCACGTCGGTGCCTCCAGCGGCGATCGCGCTCGCGGCCCACTGCCAGGTGACGCAGACGACGGCGGACACGACGCCGACGCAGGCCCACAGGGGGTAGGGCTTGGGGAGCCCTCGCCGCCCGTCGCGGAGCGCGACGGCTCCGGCCGTCGCGAACCACACCGCTGTGGTCACGACCGCGGATGCGATCGTCGCGTCGGGGGTGTCGCCGACCAGGAGCCCGACGGTCCGTCCGAGGACGATCCAGACTCCCAGCAGCACGACAACCCGGAGCGCGACGTCCCCCGAACGTCGCATGAGGACATCATGACCCGAGTCGGCTGATACGGCACGAGAGTGACCGATCCGGTCAGCGGCGCCGGTGGTCCATCAGGGTGAGGCG